>JAITHG010000228.1 GCA_031280075.1 Eubacteriales Family XIII. Incertae Sedis bacterium
CAGCAAATGCAATAGCAACGCAGCAAATGCAATAGCAACGCAGCAAATGCAATAGCAAGCAGCAAATGCAATAGCAACGCAGCAAATGCAATAGCAGAGCGGCAAATGCAATAGCAGAGCGGCAAATGCAATAGCAGAGTGGCAAATGCAATAGCAGAGCGGCAAATGCAATAGCAGAGTAGCAAATGCAATAGCAGAGCGGCAAATGCAATAGCAGAACAGCGAAAGCGGCGCACAGCACCACTCCATTATCCGAAGGCGGCAGCCCCGCTCGCCTGCCAGCCCAGGCGGTTGATTATACGAGGGGCGCCAGCCCCGGTCGCCCGCCAGTCCCCCCGGGGAACATGAAAGGAATACAGAACATGACCGGATATAAAACAGACTTCATCCACTTCCTCGCTGAGGCAGGTGCCCTGAAATTCGGCGACTTCACGCTGAAGAGCGGCAGGCGCTCCCCCTATTTCATCAACACGGGCGCCTTTGACTCCGGGGAGAAGATCGCCCGGCTCGGAGACTATTACGCTGCCTGCATCATGGAGCACATAGGGAGCGGCACCCTGCCTGCGGACATCCGGACGGTCTATGGCCCTGCCTACAAGGGCATCCCACTCGCCGTCGCGACGGCATCGTCCCTCGCGCGCGTCCATGGCAGGGACGTTGGCTTCGCCTTCAACCGCAAGGAGGCGAAGGATCACGGCGAAGGGGGCAGCTTCGTGGGCGCGAAGCTCGCGGACGGCGACAGGATCCTCCTCGTGGACGACGTCATCACGGCAGGCACCGCCATCCGGGAGACCATCCCCCTGCTGCGCGCGGCGGCGGATGTCGAGATTGTGGGGCTCATCCTCTCGGTCGACCGCATGGAGCGCGGGACGGCAGGCGCAGCCGGCGCGCTGTCAGCGATGAGCGCCGTCATGGAAGCCGAGCGGGCGCTTGGTCTGCGCGTGCTGCCCATCGTGAACGTGCGCGAGCTGTTCGCGGGTGCGGCGGCGCTGACGGACGAAAAAGGCGCGCCCCTCCTGACGGAAGACCTGCGCGCCCGCATGGACAAATATATGGAAGCTTGGTGCGTCTAGGCACCCGCTGCGCCAAAGCCACCTTGACAGGATTGCGGCACTGGGGTTTCTGCGATCCAGCGCTGCTCGACAGAACTGCTGTGCTTGGTTCGCCGTGCCTGCCACATGCGTTGGTCGCGCACTTCCTTGCCGCTAAGCCTGCTCCCCTGCAAAGGCACCGCTCTCGAAAATGTACTCCTCCTCCTCGCCAGAGTTCAGCGCGATCGCCCCGCCGCGCGCCATGTCGAGGATCTCGTATTCGCCCAGGAGCTGCACGAGCAGGTCGATCTTCTCCGGCGTGTCGCTGTGCTCGAGCATGAGCGTCGTCGGGGAGATGTCCACGATGGCGCAGTCCATGATCTTCGCGAGGTCGACGATCTCCGTGCGTTCCGCCTTTGATGCGCGCACCTTGATGAGCATGATCTCACGGCGCGTCGAGCCGACGGGTGACAGCCGCTCGATGCGCAGCACGTCCTCCAGCTTGCTCATCTCTTCCGCCGCCTGGTCTGCTACGTAGTCGTCCCCTTCGACGACGACCGTCATGCGCGTCACGTCGTGGTTGCGCGTTGGACCCGCCGTGATGCTGTCGATGTTGAAGCCCCTGCGCGCCAGCAGCTGTGAGATGCGCGAGAGCACGCCGGGTTTGTTGTCCATTACTACGCCGATGGTATGCCGCATTTTCCTACCTCCGTGTACTTGCTGTGCCGCCGCATCCTGTCCCTATTCTCCTATTTAAACATGGTTCCGGGCTAGAATCAATTACTGTGTGCTGTCGCGCCTTTTTTTCCTGACTCCTTTTTTGCCCAACTCCCCTTCCCTCCCCTCTCCTCCCCTCCCCTCCCCCACGTTCCCGATTCCTTCCGTTCAGGCTCTCTTTGTGGTTTCATACAATTATTCCTCCAATGAATTGTGCAATCTGCCGAAGCATTTTGCGGGGCATCGTACTATGATGAAGGAGTATCCGATTTTTATAAGTAAACCGCTTTAAACCGTTATATAAAAGGAAGCATAACAGAGGACAGGACACCATGATCGAAAAGAAAATGTACATCGGCGGAGAGTGGGTCCAGGCTGCGTCCGGGGACACCCTCACGACAGTCAACCCATCGACGGGCGAGCCGTTCGGCATCGCGCCCAGCGCGGGCGCGGCGGACATAGACCGGGCGGTTGCGGCGGCGCGTGCCGCTTTCCCGGAATGGTCGGCGAAACCGCAGGCGGAGCGCAGCGCCGTCCTGACGAGGATCTCGGAAGCCATCAAGGCGCAGGCGGAGGACATCGCCCTGCTCGCCGCACAGGAGCACGGCATGCCCGCGAAGCTTGGTTTCGGACCTACGATGGGCGCGGCTGGCAACTTCGAGATGGCAGCCGTCTACGCCCGCGCGACAGGCGGGGATCTGATCAAGAGCGTCAAGACCGATGTCATGTATTGCTTCGACCGCGTACCCATCGGCGTGTGCGCGCTCATCATTCCGTGGAACCTGCCGTTCTTTCTCATGTCTCAAAAGATCGCGCTGGCCATTTCCACGGGCAACACCTGCGTCGTCAAGCCGCCTTCCATCAATTCCATCATCGGGTTGAGGCTGGCGGAGATCATCGACGGCGTAGACGGGCTTCCGAAGGGCGTCGTGAACGTCGTCACCGGCCCCGGCGGCAGCGTGGGCAATCTCCTTGCCTCTCATGCCGGGGTCGACGCGGTCGGATTCACCGGAAGCACGGAGACGGGTGTCTCCATCATGCACGCCGCCGCGCCGACCATCAAGAAGGTCATCATGGAACTGGGCGGCAAAAACCCCGCCATCCTCTACCCCGACGCGCCCATGCACCTCGCCATCGAGTCGCTCGGGCACCACCAGTTTTTCAACTGCGGGCAGGCATGTGGCAGCCCCGGTCGCTATTATATCCACAAGAAGATCTACGACGAGTTCCTCGAGAAGCTCACTGCCGTCGCAAAGGCGCAGGTGCTCGGCGACCCGGCAGACCCTGCCACGACGATGGGACCGATGGTCTCCGCAGAGCATGCGGACAAGGTCATGGGCTACATCGAGTCCGGCGTGCGCGAGGGCGCGACTCTGCACTATGGCGGGAAGCGCTGGGGCGAGCGCGGCTACTACATCGAGCCGACAATCTTCACCGACGCCCAGACCAGCCACAGCATCTACAAGGACGAGATCTTCGGACCGGTCGCCGTCCTCCGCACCTGGGAGGACGAGGAGGAGGTGCTGGGTCTTGCCGACGACAACACCTACGGGCTGACCGCGTCTATCTGGACGAAGGACTTCGCCCATGCGCTCAAGGCAGGGCGCAGGCTGACGGTCGGGACTTTCAGCATCAACGGGCACAACCTCATCGCCCCCGAGGCGCCGTGGGGCGGCGTGCGCGAGAGCGGCATCGGCAAGGAAGGCGGCTGGCAGGGCGTGCTCGAGTACACGGAGCGGAAGATGATCACGATCAACCTGGCGGAGTAATAACACCCTGACCCACTGGACGCACTTGATCCGGTTGGTTCTGTTGGTCCACTTGGTCCGGTTGGTCCACTTGGTTCAGTTGATCCACTTAGTTCAGTTGATCCACTTGGCCCGGTTGGTTCAGTTGATCCACTTGGGGCAGTCGGTCCACCGATCCGGCGACCAAACGGCAGACCAGGTCGGCAGGCAGGACGCAAAGAACGAAACCATGGGCAGCGGGCACAGGCTTTTGATGAGCCTCCCGCTGTTCTTCTTTTATGCTTTTCGGTTGTATGAAATTCTATAATTATTATATAATATGAACAGGAATAGAATATACTGCCTGAAAATACGGGGGTTTCTGTATGGAAAAAACCACAAAGAAGAATCCGGCTGCGGACGCTGGTGCGCAGGATGCGGAGATCCTGCTCGACGTGCTGGCACGCCAGGACGGTCTCGAGGGGCTCGTCCGTGCGGGTGAACGACTGTTTACCAATCCTGTCATCATCGCCGACCAGAGCTGGACGGTGCTCGCCATGACGGGCGATGTGGACATCCCCGGCGACACCGGGTGGAACGAGTTCCTCAATTTCGGGACGCTCTCGCCGGACACGGTGTCCCTGAACATCCGCCACAGGCTGACGGAGCGCATCGACACGAGCACGGAGCCGTTCTTCTGGCAGGAGCCGGGCATGCGCTACCGCAGGCTCATCGGGAAGGTCACAGGCGGGGCGTCGACCATCGCCACTGTCTCTGCCATTGAGTTCAAACGCAGTTTTCGCAAGGAAGATACCGGGCGCATGGATCTGTTTTGCCGCGCCGTCTGCGCGGAGCTGCAGAAGAGCCGCTACCAGCAATACACGCGCGGGTTGCTCTACGAGGACTTCATCGTGAACATCCTCGAGGGGCGGCTTGTCGGGGCGGCTGCCATCGAGGAGAAGCAGCGGCTTTTCAAGCTGCCGTTTTCGGAGGGGTTGCAGGTCTTCGCTTTCGACACGGCGGGGTTTGACGAGCGCAAGGCATCCATCCCCTACATCCGCGACCGACTCGATGAGACCCTGTCGTTTGGGATCTCCGTGGTCTACGGCGGGCACATCGTGGCGCTCAAGGCATACGGCGAGGGCGCGGTGCGCCCGGAACGGCAGCACGCGCAGGATCTGCAGACGCTTTCCTCCTTCGCTGCGCAGTATAGCCTGCACTGCGGCATCAGCCGCCGGTTTGACGGGCTGCCGCACCTCGCAGCCCATTACGGGCAGGCGCGGGACGCGCTGCGGGTCGGCGCGCGGCTCGCGGGCGGGGAGCGCCTGCACCCCTACGAGCGGCGCGCGGTGCACCTCGTCGCCGAGCTTTGGGCCGAGCACGCAGACGGCAGCCAGCTGACACACGAGGGGCTGCTGCGCCTGCTCGACTACGACCGGACAAAGGGCACGGCGTTCGCGGAAAGCCTGAGGACATGGTTTGCCCACGCCCGCAACGTGTCATCGGCAGCAACGACCCTGCACATGCACCGCAACACGCTCATCTACCACCTGAAACGGGCATGCGAGATCATGGAGGCGGATCTGCAGGACAGCGAGGTCATGCTGCATATAGAGCTGTCCTTCAAGTTTCTGGAGTTTGCGTAAAAAAACCATCGCGAGAAGCCGACAGCACGCATTGACGGAAGCGTGCTGTCTCGGTGAATTGTCGCGTCGGCGCGGTCGGCCCACAATGACAGAAGCGTAGGGTGACCATAAAATTTGCAACAATATTTCTAATGACATACCTTGCATTTCCTCTTCTACGGGAGTACACTGTCAACAAGAAGCCTGAACAATCCGACAAATGATCGAGCGGATGTTTGGATGGAATCCCGCAATCTATTGCGGGAAGTGGTATAGGAAGAGGAACATACATCATGAAACCAAGCCGCGTCTTCAAAGCCGTCAGCGTCCTTCTGTCCCTGGTCTTGCTGGTCACAGCTCTGCCGATAGGCGGGAATTTGTCCTATGCGATGGAGCCTTCCGGTACGGGGACACCCATCAGTGCCGAGGAGTCCGCATCGCCCGGCGACGGTGTGCCCACCGAGCCGGGCGATGCGGATGCCGGGGGCGGCTCCCCAGGCGACACGGACACCGGCCAGCCGGAAGGGGGCGACGCACCCGGCGCGACCCTTGGCGAAACGTCCGTGGCTTCTGGTACCGCCCCCTCCGCCCCCCTGCCGGAGGGCGACGCGGGCTACGCCGAACTGGCTGAACGGCTGGGCGTGGACCTCTCGATCGAGGACGTCGATGCCGGAAGCGGCGCGGACGCCCTGCTTGGAAGCCGCGTGCGCGGGCTGCCCGTCGTCGGGCGCGGCACGTCGCACACCGTCTTCGATGCAGGGGAGGGCAGGCGCATCCTGCAGGCCTACGCCGCCCCCGTGCGCTACCGCAGGAAGGACGGGACGCTCTCGGACATCGACACCGGGCTTGTCCCCGCCGAAGGGGCCGATGCCGACGCGGGCTACCTGCTCGGGAACGCGGCAGGCCCCGTGGGGCTGCTGCTGCCGGCAGACCTTCTGGCAGACCCCGTGCGCGTCGTGCCGGAAGGGGGGCGTGGCGGCATCCTTCGCCATGCGCCCGCTGCCGCCGGACGGCGAAGGCATGGGTGGCATCCCCCTGCTTTCGGAAGGTGCCGCCCCTTCCGTCACCCTCGTGAAGGAGGACCGGGAAACCATCGGCAGGGGGACTGCAGGGACCGGGGAGGCTGCCGGTGCCGAAGCGGAGGCAGAGGGGACAGGGGACACCGAGGAGACCGTGGGCGTGGCGCGCTACGAAGGCGTGCTGCCCGGCGTGGATCTCGTCTACGAAGCGCTGCCCATGGGCGTGAAGGAGACCGTCGCCCTAAAGCGGCGCCCGGACACGGGCACCCTGCGCTTCGAGATCCTCTCCGAAGGGGTGCCCGTGCCGCTGTCCGGCGGCGGCATCGCCATCGTGGACGGGCAGGGGGCGACCCTCGGGGGCATCGCGCCCCCCGACATCCGCGACAGCGCACCCGGCGCGGCCTCCGTGGAGGATGCCTCCGCCGTCTGGTACGAGGTGTCCCCGGACACCGGCGCGGACGGCGGTCCCGCCGCCGGCAGCCACATCCTGACGCTGCACATATCAAACGAGTACCTTGACGATCCCGCCCGCACCTACCCCGTCCTCATCGACCCCACCTACACCGTGGAGGGCGAACAGTCCATCCGCAGCGTGAACGTCCGCAGCGCCTCCCCGGGGACGAACTTCTTCGACACATCCTGCGAGACGATGCAGGCGGGCTTCACGCCCGCCTACGGCTGGACGCGCTCCCTCTTCCGGTTCAACACCATAGCGGACGTGCTGCGCGGGGCGACGCTGGACAGTGCGCAGCTGCGCATGACGCGCACGGGCGGGGGGCAGACCCGCCCGCAGATCTTCCTGCACGAGACGAACTCCCTTTACGATGCCGCCTACGTCACCTGGGACTCAAAGCCCACGCACGAGGCGGGTGCCACCGCCTCGGGGCAGGCACCCGCATCCGGCGGCGTGCTCGCGCTGGACGTGACGGCGCTCGTGGAGCGCTACCGCACCGGCACGGCAGGGCTGGGCGTCTACCTCATGACGGACGAGGGCGACGAATCGGTCGGCTACGCGGAGTTCGGCAGCGGGGCGCACCCCTATGGCGGCATCGCCCTGGAAGTCGCCTACACCCTGACGGCGGACTCCGCCGCCAACGGCCGCCCGCCGTCCATGCCCTCGCTCGTGGAGGTGGACCCTGCCTACGTCCCCGGCGGCTTCAGCGACACGGTGCCCTTCTTTTGGGAGGGCATCGAGGCGGACTGGGACGCGGGCAGGGACCTCGCCGCCCTCGAGATGCGCATCGAGCCCTACGGCGAGGTGCGGGCGGACGGGCTGCACGTGCCACAGGACATGTCGGGCATCCCCTACTTCGAGCCTGCCGGCATAGACGTGGACAGCGACGGGGAGTACGGGCTTGACCTGGGCGGGCTTGCCGAAGGCTGCTACCTCGTGCGCATCCGTGGCGTGGACGACCTGGGCAGGC
>JAITHG010000159.1 GCA_031280075.1 Eubacteriales Family XIII. Incertae Sedis bacterium
CTATCCTGCGCACAGGCGCTCTTGCCGAGGCGGATGCCGTCTTCCGCGACCTGCGGGAATGGTTCGGTCTGCAATAACATAACTATTATGCCGTTATTATTGTTACTCTTATTATAATATAAAGAAAGAAGGCGACATGATTTTCCAGAACAACGAAGGTGAAACCGGGAAGTATATCATCCAGCAGCTGCAGGAGCCGGACAGCATCAGCCCGGAGTTTCGCGCGATATACAAGCAGTTTGCCTCGCGCATCCTGTGGATCGACGACAACCTCGTGCCGGGCGCGTTCCAGATGAACACGGCGTGGTACAAGAAGGCGCAGCCGCGCGACCCGCTCTTTGCGGAACACACGCACGACTACGACGAGCTGATCGGCTTTTTTGGCTCCGACCCCGAAGACCCGTACAAACTGGGTGCGGTCATCGAGTTTGACCTCGACGGGCAGACGCACCGTCTTGATAGGACCTCGCTCATCTTCGTGCCCGGCGGCATGAAGCACAACCCGCTCCGCCTGCTCGAGGTGGAGGTGCCCATCTTCCACTTCTCCGTGGTCATGAGCCCTGAATACTCCGGGCAGACCGCCTACAACACGGACTGACGCGCAGGGCGCGAGGCACGCGCTGGGGTGCGGGGCACACGCGAGGGTCGCACCCGCACCCCCGCCACCCCTCACACAAGGCACGAGGCGCGGAAGGCGCATGGCACGCACGATCCGGTGCCGTATTACTCCCGTTCGTACACGACCTGCCCGTCAAAGACGGTCAGGTCGACTTTTGCGTCCAAGATGTCCTCCGGGGCAGTCTCGAAGAGATTCCTGTCCAGCACGGCGATGTCGGCGAAGTTGCCTGCCCGCAGCGATCCCAGCTCCTGCTCGCGCTTCACGCTGTAGGCGGAGCCGTAGGTGTAGGCGCGCAAGACCTCCGACATCGTCAGTTTTTCGGGCGGGTTCCAGCCGCCTGCCGGTTCCCCGTCGTCATGCACGCGCGTCCGGGCGCGGTGGATTTCCTTGAAGGGGTTGTTGTCCACGACGGGGCAATCGCTGCCCGCCGCGAGCACGCCCGCCGCGCCGAGCAGGGTCTTCCAGCGCATCGTGTCCCGCGCCCGCCTCTCGCCGAGCAGCGAGGGGTAGGGGTTTTCTGCGAAGACCTGTGTGAGCGCGAGGTGATCCGGCTGCATGGAGGGGATGACACCGAGCTGGCCGAAGCGGGGGATGTCCGCCTCGTCCACCAGCTCGCAGTGCTCGATGGCATGGCGGCAGCCCGTGTCCCCGTGCAGCCTGATCGCTTCCTCAATATTGTCCAGGGCGATGCGCGCGGCGCGGTCGCCGATGCAGTGCAGCTTCAGGGACAGCCCTCTTCGGTGAGCCTCGGGGATGGCTTTGCGGATGGCATCCAGGTCGAACAGTTCGATGCCCTTCTGCCCGGGCTCGTCGGCGTAGTCTTCCAGCAGCAGGGCGGTGTGGGTCGTGACCACGCCGTCGAGGAACTGCTTGACGTGGTTCACCGTAATGCGCTCGGATCGGTAGGCATCCCGCCACGCCAGCACCTCGTCGAGGTCGCCCAGCAGGTCGGGTGCCACATGGATGCGCGTGGTCAGCGCATTCTCCCGATCCATGGCGCTGTAGACGGACAGGTCGCCCATGTTGCCGTGGAAGTAGGGCTGGACATCCGTGATGGACGTGATGCCGTAGGCTCTCGCGCCTTCCATGTAGGCGCGGATGAGCGCCCGCTCGCGGTCGGGCGTGAAGACGAGTGCGTGCTGCGTCGCGAGGGCGGCAGCCCCTTCGAGCAGGATGCCCGTGGGCTCGCCCGCAGCGTCGCGGACGATGACCCCGACGGGCGGGTCGGGCGTGTCCTTTGTGATGCCCGCCTCTGCAAGCCCCCGGCTGTTGAGCCAGCAGCCGTGCGCCTCCGCATTGAGCAGGAAGACGGGGCGATCCGGGAAATACCGGTCGAGCGTCTCCTTCGTGGGCATTTCCGGCACGTCCCAGAAGATGTGGTACCACTGAAAGCCGACGAGCCAGCCCTTGCCTTGGCTGCTGCCATGGCTGCTGCGAGCCACGTCGTTGTCAACACGTTTCCTTGACGACTCCCAAGCCATGCGCGCCGCCTCCTCGGCGCTGCGCGCACTGCTGAGGTTTACGTATTCGCGGAACATGCCCGCCATGAGCAGATGCACGTGGTTGTCGTGGAAGCCGGGCAGGACGAGCCTGTCCCCCGCGTCGATGACCTGTGTGCCCGCGCCGACAAGTCCGCCGAAGTCCGTGCCGCCTGCACAGCTGCCGCTGCCAGAACCGCCTGCTCCTTCTGCACGGCTGCCGCTGCCAGAGCTGTCCGCGCCGCCGTCTGCGCGGAGCACAGCCGTAATGCGGTTTCCTTCGATCGCGACTGCCCCCGGGAAAGGTGCATCTGCCATGCCGTCAAAGATCGCGTTGCCCTTGATGAGTATTGTTGCCGCCATCGTATTTCTCCCTTGCCCCCGGGCGCGCCGAGCCCGATTATGCCATCGCGATGCCTGCCACGAGGAAGGCGATGATGCCGAGCCCGAAGGGCACGGCGATGACGGGCAGCACGACGCGCGCGTAGTCCGAATTCTTGATCTGCGTCGCCACGCAGGTGAGCGTCGCCGCGTCGCTGTAGAAGCAGGTGTGGCTGCCGAAGACCGCGCCCGAGATGACCGCGCCGCTGGCAAGCAGGACGTTGACATCCAAGGTCTGCGCGAGCGGGATGATGATCGGGAAGGCGATGGCCGCGACCCCCCAGAAACTGCCCGTGCAGAAGGCGAGCAAG
>JAITHG010000118.1 GCA_031280075.1 Eubacteriales Family XIII. Incertae Sedis bacterium
GTTGTATTTGGTGTTGTAGTTCGATACGAAGTTCCGGGCGAGCATGCTGATGTCACCGGGGCGCTCGCGCAGCGGGGGGACAGTGAGCGGGATGATGTTCAGCCGATAATAGAGATCCTTCCGGAACAGGTTCTTTTCGCACATCTCCCGCAGATTGCGGTTCGTGGCGGCGATCACGCGCGCATCCACGCGGTTGCGCTTTGTGCCCCCCACTCGCTTGTACGAGCCGTCCTGGATGAAGTCCAGCAGCTTCACCTGCATGCTGTAGGGCATCTCCCCGATCTCGTCCAGGAACAGCGTGCCGCCGTCCGCGATCTCCACTAGCCCCTTCCTGCCACCCTTGTCCGCACCCGTGAACGCGCCGTGCTCGTAGCCGAACAGCTCCGTTTCGATGAGGGTCTCGGGGATGATGCCGCAGTTGATCTTCACGAAGGGCTTGTCCGAGCGCTTGCTGAAGCGGTGCAGGGTCTTGGCGAGAACCTCCTTCCCCGAGCCTGTCTCCCCTTCGATGAGGACGGTCACGTCCAGCGGCGCAACGCGCATGACCGAGTCCTGTATTTCGCGCATCCTGGGGTCTGCGCAAAGGAAGCCCTGCTGTGCGAACAGGTCGTCGCGCAGCTTCTTGATCTCCACGTCCTTGAGGGACAGCTCCGCCTCCTGGTTTTCGATGGTCACGATCAGGTTGTTGACTTCCTCCACGTCCTTTGATGTGGCGATGACGAGGGCGATGTCCTCGCCGCCGGGCTCGAAGATCGGGACTGCCGTCCCTAGGACGGTCTTGCCGTTCTTCAGTTTTTGGAGGATGTTGACGACGGCGCGCTTCTCGATTGCCTCCAGAATGGCGCTCTTTGACAGATAGCCCTCCGCCTCCAGATCTCGCGCGTTCTTTCCTACGATCTCGTAGACGGGCATGGCGATCCGCTCCACCGCCTTGGCGTTGACGAACAGGTAGTTTCCCTTTTCATCGCTCACCGTGATCTCTTCTCCGAGGTTCTCGACCAGCAGCTTGTAAAAGCCTGCTTCCGGAACGCTGTCCATCTTCCCTTTGATCCTGTCTACAAATGCTCGTTCCATTGCTACCTCGTTATGTCCGGGAGGGGGCTGTGCGCACTGCCGCCGCACAGGGCGCTTGCCTTTGCGATAGGTTATGATAGGCTATTATACGATGAAGGGCGGCGTTTCGCAACGCCTGCGGGGCTGTTTTGATGAAATTTTTCATCTGAAGATGCTGTTTTTCATCGACTCTTGCCCCCTCAAGCAGTGTTTTTGTGGATCTGCCGACAAATTTGCCTTGGCATAGGATTTGCAATTTATAAACTTGAACTAATTGTTTTGCTGTCGGCAGAGGTGGCAGCGGCAAACCTGGATGGTGCGGCGATTCCCTGTGGGTGACAGGCACGTTGAAACGACCGGATCGAACGCAACACACTTTTGAGAGGAGTTCATCATGGCAGACAAGGAAGCATTGTACCAGCGGGCGGCAGACGCCATCATCGAGTCGGACGAGGATCTGGCTGTCGCCATTGTCAAGGAGGCGGAGGCAGCGGGGGAGGACTTGGTCGCCCTGCTGTCGAACGGGTTCAGCGTCGGCATGCGCGAAGTGGGCGACCGGTTCGGGATGGGCGAGCTCTTCCTTCCGGAACTGATCTTTGCGAGCGAGGTCATGAAGACCGTCACGAGCGAGATCGAATCGAAGATGGAAGGCGGTGCCGTCCAGAAGAAGGGCGTGTTCGTGCTCGGAACCGTGGCAGGCGACGTGCATGACATCGGCAAGGGCATCGTCGCCTCGCTGCTCAAGACGAACGGTGTCGAAGTGCATGACATCGGGCGCGAGGTTCCCGCCGCCGACTTCATCAAGAAGGCGAAGGAGCTGAACGCGGACTTCATCGGCAGCAGCGCCCTCCTGACGACCACGATGACGGAGCAGCAGATCATCGAGGATCTCGTCGAGAAAGAGGGTATGAAGGGCAAGGTCAAGACCCTCGTCGGCGGAGCACCCGTCACACAGCGCTGGGCGGACAAGATCGGCGCGGATGCCTACTGCGAGGATGCCGCGGTCACGGTCAAGTACATCAACAGTCTGTACGAGTAAAGCGGGGCGGACGGTCGGCGCATGTCCGTCGGCTTCCGTGCTGCATGATGAGCCGCACGACAAAAGCTCCTGCCACATCCGTGTGGCAGGAGCTTTTCGTATGTCATGCTCTGTCGCGCTCTGTCGCGCTTGTCGCGCTCTGCGCGCGGTCTGCCGCCCTACCCGATCGTCAGGCTCTTTTTCGGGCATGCCTCCACGCAGAACCCGCAGCGGGTGCAGGCATCGTCGTCCACCTCCCACTTTTTCTCCGCGCGGTCTACCGTCAGCGCGTCCTGTGGGCACTTCTTGACACAGATGCCGCAGAAGACGCAGGTGTCGTCGCACTTCAGGCTGCCTTCGGCGGCTGCGCCGCCGCCTGCCTCGACCTCCGGCTTCTCGAAGGTGTCCACGATCTTGATGACATCCGGCGACGTGTAGGCGGTCTCGTTGACGAGACAGTCCTTCGGGCAGACTTCCACGCAGCAGCTGCACTGGATGCAGCTCATGCGCTGGATAGACCAAGTCTTGCCCGCCCGGTCGACCGTGATGGCATCCGTCGGGCACTTCTTTCCGCAGATGCCGCACAGGATGCAGGCGTTCATGTCGACAGCGATATGCCCGCGCGTGCGCTCCGTGTACTCGCGCGCGACGATGGGGTACATGCGCGTCGCCGGTTTTTGGAACAGGCTACGCATGATCATTTTTCCGATCTTCAGGTTTGCCATGCCGCCACCTACCTTTCTGTACAGCTGATGCAGGGATCAATCGTCAGCACCAGCATCGGCACATCCGCTAGGTCGCAGCCCTGCAAGGTCTTGACGAGTGCCGGGATGTTCGCGTTGGTGGGCGTGCGGACACGGATCCGTTTCAGGAACTTGCTGCCGTCCCCCTTGCTGTAATAGTACGCCTCCCCGCGCGGCTGCTCCATGCGGGCGACGAACTCACCTGACGGGTTGCCCTTCACGGGTACGCTGAGCTCACCTTCCGGAATCGTGTCCGCGATCTGCGAGATCAGGTCGATGGACTGGAAGACTTCCCGGATGCGTACCTTGCAGCGCGCGTAGCAGTCTCCGTCCGTCTCCGTGATGGGCTCGAAGTCGAGCTCGGGGTAGGCACCGTGCCCGTCGCGGCGCACATCGATCTCGATGCCCGACGCGCGTGCCATCGGACCGACCGCGCCTAGCTCAACCGCTTCGTCGTAGCTGAGCGTGCCGACCCCGACGAGGCGGTTCTTGACCGACACGTCGTCGAGGAAGACATCCGTGACCTCCCGCAATTCCTTCTGCATTCCGGCGAGGGTACGTTTGATCTCGGCGAGCTTTTCGTCCGAGACATCCTTGCGCACGCCGCCGACCTTGCAGACCGAGAAGATGACGCGTCCGCCCGTCGTCTCCTCGAAGATGTCGAGCACGGTCTCGCGCAGGCGCCAGCTGTGCATGAACAGGCTCTCAAAGCCGAAGCCGTCCGCGAGCAGCCCCAGCCACAGCAGGTGACTGTGCACCCTGCCCAGCTCGTGCCAGAAAGTCCGCAGGTACTCCGCGCGCGGCGGCACGACGACGCCGAGGTTGCCCTCGACGGACTTGCAGTAGCCCCAACCGTGCCCGAAGCTGCAGATGCCGCAGACGCGTTCTATGACATAGACCATCTCTGGCCATTCGTTCTTCTCGACGAGCTTCTCAAGCCCCCGATGGATGAACCCGATCGAGGGGATCGCCTCGACGACCGTCTCATCCTCGATTACGAGGTCAAGATGGATCGGCTCCGGAAGCACCGGATGCTGGGGGCCAAAGGGAATGACTGTGCGCTTTGCCATTATGCCTCGCCTCCTTTCTCTTCATCGACCTTGCCTTCGCCTTCTGGTTCACCGTCCGCCTCTTCGGCAGCAGCGTCATCAGCAGCTTCGGCAGTTTCGGCAGCGGCAGCGGCAGCGGGGTTCCACGGCGTCTTCTCCGCGATCTTGAAGAAGTGCCCGCCGTAGTCGAGCGCCAGGTTGCGGAACTGGATGCCGAAGAGGTCGTGCATCTCGTTCTCATAGATGAAGGCAGACCAGTAGACCGCTGTGACGCTCTGCAGCGTGGGCGAGGTCTCCGGTAGGCAGACTTTGTAGTTTTTCAGTGTTTCGTCCTTCTCAAAGCTGTACAGCACCTCGATGCCCTCGTCCACCTTCGTGGCGCACGCCTGCCCGAGGCGATAGCCCGCGCCCTTCATGTCGGACACGGTCTCCAGCAAGTCGGAGGACTCGATGACCGCAATGTCCTGGATCAGGTCTTTCCTCTCCGCCATTACGCATCCCCCTTTCTCTCGGTATCCGCGCCCGTGCCATCGGCTTCGTCCGCGACCCCGTAATACTTGACTTCGATCTCCTCCTCCGCCGCGAGCGGTTCGTCCGCAGGCGGGGCGGCGCCGTCCGGCTCCGTGATGGGTGTCACGGGCGCGGTCACTGCCGTCGGCGCGGACGGCATCTTCTCCTTCTTTGCGGCAAGCGCACCGAGCCCTTTGACGACACCGTCGATGATCGCCTCGGGACGCGCGGCGCAGCCCGGCACGTAGACATCCACAGGGATGACCGTGTCCACGCCGCCGCGAATATTGTAGCACTCGCGGAAGATGCCCCCGGAGGTCGCGCAGATGCCGATGGCAACCACGACCTTGGGCTCGGGCATCTGCTCGTAGATCTGCTTGACGACCGATACATTCTGCTCGTTGATCGCCCCGGTGATCAGGAAGATGTCCGCGTGTTTCGGATTGCCCGTGTTGATGATGCCGAAGCGCTCCACGTCGTACATGGGCGTCAGGCAGGCGAGAACCTCGATGTCGCAGCCGTTGCAGCTGCTCCCATCATAGTGGATGATCCACGGTGACTTTGTTACATATGACATGCCCTTCCCCCTCCTATATCCAATTCCTAAGGTAGTAAAGCAGCATGAGGTTCGCGCCGCCGAAGACGAGGGTCATGAACCAGCTCGACTTGAGCGTGAACTGCCACTTCATCCTCGCGTAGGCGTTGTCGATGAGGATCTCGACGAAGTACAGCGCGAGCGCGCAGACCACGCCGATGAGCGCCATATACCACGTCCCGTTCGCGAAGAACAGGAAGATGAAGCCCAGCAGGAAGACATTCTCATACCAATGGGAGACCTCGATGGCGGCCAGCGTCCGCCCGGAAAACTCCGTCTTCAGCCCCGCGACGAGCTCCTGGTGCGCGTGGTGCGACAGCGATAGGTCGAAGGGCGACTTACGCAGCTTGATGGTGATAATGAAGATGTAGCCGATGAAGATCCCTATGAGGTATTTCAGCGAGACACCGCCACCAGACACGATGTCGCCCACGTAGAAGCTCTTGTTCGTGATGTAGAGCCCTACCGCCATGATCAGCACCATGGGCTCGTATGCCATCATCTGGAGCAGCTCCCGCTCCGCGCCGATCTGTGAGTAGGCGGAGTTGGACGAGTAGGCGGCGACGACGAGGAAGGCGCCTGCCGTCGTCAGCGTGAAGATGACGAGCAGCAGATTCTCCCCCACAAAGAAGAGCCCGCCTGTGATGATGATGAAGACCAGGAAGCACATCACGTAGAAGTCCTGCCCGCGGTTGACCGTGATGGGCTCCTTCTCCATGAGCTTGCGCACGTCGTAGAAAGGCTGCAGGATGGGCGGTCCAAAGCGCCCCTGCATGCGCGCGGTGATCTTGCGGTCGATACCTGACAAAAGCCCGCCGATGAGCGGCCCCACCACGAGGTAGGCGATCAGGCTGATGATCTTGACTGCCGTGATTTCCATTATGCCCCACCCCCAATCGTTTGCTGCAGCACCAGGAAGCCGATCGCCCCGACAAACGAGAACACGATGGCGAAGATGATGCAGGTGGCGACGATGCCGATGCGATTCATGAGCTTCTCCTTGAAGACGCCCTCTAGGTACCAGTTGCGAAGCTGCACTGGGACATCCTTCTCCATCGCGCCCACGAAGGTGAGGTTGTCGCCCTCGTTTGCACCCGCCATGTAGAGCGGCACGATGCGCTTGTTCGTCCTGCCGTAGAACAGCAGCGGCAGGATGAGGATGACCGCCACGAGGACGACCATGATGATCATGTTGTCGGCGGACAGCGCCGCGACCGCCTCAGGATCGCCGCCCTGGAAGACCGCCTGGATGAAGGGCACGATAAGCTTGCTCGAGAACAGCGGGAA
>JAITHG010000126.1 GCA_031280075.1 Eubacteriales Family XIII. Incertae Sedis bacterium
CGACCAGCAGAGCAGCCTCTTCGGGCAGGGCTGCTTTTCGGAGGGGGATGCGAAGAACACCTATGGCACGGGTTGCTTCCTGCTCATGAACACGGGCGAAAGACCGGTGCGGTCGGAGAACGGGCTGATCACGACGGTGGCGTGGCAGCGGGACGGCAGGACGTGCTATGCGCTCGAGGGCTCTGTCTTTGTCGCGGGGGCAGCTGTCCAGTGGCTGCGGGACGAACTGGGGATCCTTGGGAGCGCCCCGGAGTCGGAGGTGCTGGCGCGCGCGGCGACCGGCAGCGGCGGGGTCTACCTTGTGCCCGCCTTTACGGGGCTGGGTGCGCCGCACTGGATGCCGGGTGCGCGGGGGCTGCTGACGGGACTGACGCGCGGGACGGGGCGCGCGCAGATCGCGCGCGCGGCGCTGGAGGCGATCGCCTACCAGAGTCACGACCTGCTGCGGGCTATGTCCGCCGACGCGGGCGCGCCCATCTGCACGCTGAAGGTGGACGGGGGCGCGTCGGCGAACGACTTCCTCATGCAGTTCCAGGCGGATCTGCTGGGCGCGCGCGTGCAGCGCCCGGCAAACACAGAGGCGACCGCCTTCGGCGCGGCCTGCCTGGCGGGGCTCGCCGTGGGGTTTTGGCGGAATCCGGGAGAGGTCATCGGGCACGGGGCAGACGGGCAGCGCGTCTTCGTGCCGCAGATGGGGGAAGAGGAGAGGGCAAGGCTGCTTGCGGGCTGGGAGAAGGCTGTGCGTGCGGCGCGGATGCTGGCGGAGTAGCAGAATTTGTCAGATTGCACTTTTACTGAAAAGCTGGCGTATGCGCCAGCTTTATGAGACATACAGCGGCAAAAAAAACTCGTGCCACTGGTGCGAGAAATAAACTATACGCAGAACCTCCTGATTATGTCACGGGCAATCCAAACAAAGCCTGCTCGATGTCATGCAGACGTTGTAGGCGGAGGGATATTGCCTGATCTGCGGCGCAGCCGCTCGATCAGCAGGGTGCCTGCACCCAGGACGGCCAAGGCAACCAGGATCAGGATGCCCGCGAGGGTTTCTCCTGTTGCTGCCGCAGCCGCAGCTGAAGCAGTAGGCTGTGCGCTTGTGGGCTCTGCCTCTGGGGCGGCATCGTCTGGGAGGATGGCGGTGTTCGCATCCGGCGCGTTCGTTGCGCCGGCGGCTGCGCCTGTGTCCAGACCAGTGCCTTGGGCATCCGCCTGCGGGGGCTGGGAGCCTGCTGCGGGGGCTGTGTCGTCCTGATCCTCGTCCTGCCCGGTGCCGTCGGCATTGGCATTGCCTTGCCCGGCGCTGTCGGCATCGCTCTTGCCCTGCCCGGCGTTACCTGCATCGCCCTTGCTCTGTCCGGCGCCGTTGTCCGAGCCTTGCACGGTCGCCGAGGTATTGGTTTCGCTGGATGCGCCGGTCGTCCCGGCTGCATTTGCCTTGCTGTCAGTCTTTTGGCTTGACGATGTCTTGCCGGACGCGTTGGACGAGCTGGACGAGCTGGTCTTCCCATTGCCCGTGCCGCCGGATGCGGTCGTGTCTTTGGGCTTGTCCGCAGCGGGCTTCGCGCTGGCGGCATCCGTCTTTCCGGACGAATTGCCCTTGTCCGCCGTGTCCGTTTTTTCGGTCTTGTCCGCGGACGTGCCGCCTGCGTTCTTCTTGTAGCTGCCGGCCTTGCCGTCCCAGTCGGACGGGACTTGGTCGCCGCGCGTCTGGTCGAAGCCGTACCATGGGACGGGCGCGCCCGTAGCGTCGTCGTAGCCGTCCGAGTCGCAGTCTTCGAGCAGACCGTTGAAGGCGTAGACCGCTGCTCCCGCGCCTGCCACGAAGGGCAGGGCGGCGAGCAGGAGAATGATCAGCGCCGCGAGTGCGACGCGCCGTCCTGTTCCATTGATCCCTTGCTGGTACATGCTGTTCTCTTCCTTTCCTGTTGTGGTGCTTCGCCGCTTTGCCGTTTATCCGATCTTGCATGCCCCGATGGGCACGGCGTAGGGTTCGTCCGCCCCAGCACCTGTCGCCGTTGTTGCCGCTGCTGCCGCCGCTCCGGCCTTCCTCACTTCGCCAGATCCTTCGTCCGGCGCATCCCAGCTTGCCGGCTTCCTGTCGTAGTAGACCTCCTCGTCCAGCACGCCCTCCTTTCGGGCGACGATGGCGGCGCAGGTGGCGGCTGCCGTGATGTTTGTCGCCGTCCGCCCTGTGTCCGCGATTGCTGTGACGGGGATGGTCAGCACCATGATCTCGATGGGCAGACCTACAGCGGTGAGGACGCTGGCGGTGACGATGGTCGCGGTGCCCGGCACGCCCGCGACGCCGAGGGAGACGAACAGCCCGGCGACGGCGAGCACGACGTAGTCGCGCGCCGTGTAGGGGATGCCAAGACCGTGGATGCCATAGACGGCGACGAGGATGGGCCAGATGCCCGCGCAGCCGGGCATGCCGATGGTCGTGCCGAGCGGGGCGGTGAAGTTTGCGACGCTCGGGGGCACGCCGATTCGCTCCGTGAGCAGGCGTGTCGTGACGGGCAGCGTGCCAGCGGAGGACTGCGTCGAGAAGCCGATGAGCTGGGCGGGGACGAGTTTCTTGAAGAAGCGCAGCGGCGCGAGGCGCGCGAAGCTGCGCAGAAGCACGTAGTTCACAGCCCAGGTGTCGATGGCAAAGGCGAGGAAGGACACGGCAAGCAGCACGAGCAGGGAGGTGAGGATGCCCTCGCGCGAGAGCCCGTTGCCCGTGATGGTCGCCATGAGGGCGAGCACCGCAAAGGGCGTGAGCTCGATGACGAAGCCGACCGCCTTGAAGATGATGCCCTTGACAGCGTCCACAAAGTGCTTGAAGACGACGACCTTCTCGCGGTTTTTCTGTGCCACGAGCACGTAGGAAACTGCGATGAGCGCGGAGAAAAGCAGGATGGGGATGATCTTCTCATCCGCGATGTCCGCGATGACGTTGCGCGGGAAGAATCCGATGAGCACCTGGGAGAAGGGCGTGAGCGTGCCCTCGTAGACCGAGGCATCCACCCCTTCGATCGTCAGGTTCGCGCCGTTGCCGATCCCAAAGGCAAGCCCGAGCCCGAGGGCGAGCGCGATGGATGCCGCCGTCGTCACGAGCAGCCAGAAGACGGAGCGCAGCCCGATGCCCTTGAGCTGTGCCGCCGAGCCGAGCGAAGTGACACTGCTCAAGATCGAGACGATGATGAGCGGGCAGACGATGGCGTTGAGGACGCTCACGTAGATCTTGCCCAGGGGCGTGATCCAGCCCGTGTGTCCCGTGAAGAAATAGCCGACGAGCAGTCCGAGGATCAGCCCGCCCACAATGGACAGGCTGAAATTCAGACCCTTTCTGCGCAAAACGAACAGGACAGCAAAGAGGGCTATGACGAGGGCAAGCGCCGCCGCAGAAAGACCGTCGAAACTCATCGCGCCACCTTCTTCGTCGACTTCGAGGTCTTCACTGCCGTCTTGTAGCCGGCCTTCTTCGCAGTCACTTTGACTGTAATCTTTTTACCGTAATCTGATGCCTTGGGCTTGAACGTGCTCTTGGTCGCACCCTTGACCGCCTTGCCGCCCACATACCACTGCCACGTGAGCTTTGTGCCGACATCCCAGGAACCTGCCTTTGCGCGCAGGGTCTTGCCGACTTTTGCCGTACCCGTCACCACCGGTGCAGGCGCTTTTGCGAAGGTCTTCGGCGCGGACGGCGGGAGCACGTTTTCGATCGCCTTCACTGCCTCCGCCGCAAAGGCGACGGCGGTCAGCCCGTCCGTGTCCACCCAGTCCGTCCCGACCTGCCCATTTGCTGACGCGCCTGCCGCTTTGGCAAGGTCTGTCGCGCGGACGAAGGAGAGGTCGAGCATGTATTCGCTGTAAGTCCCGTCCGCTTTGCGGTGGATCCACTGTTTCGTCACGGGCGCGCTCTTGCCCCCGTCGTATCCGAGCAGGAAGGGAACCTGGAGGCGGATGGCGTTCTTCGCGCCGCTGTCCGCTTCCCATGGATTCTGCGAGGTCTTTTGCCCGCCCAGGTTGCCGTTCGGGTAGAAGGGGATGCTGCGCTCCTTCTTCGTGTTGTTCTCCGTCACGAAGTCGCCGAAGTACCGCCCCCGCTCACCGTAGACGTAGGAATAATCGTAGGTGTTGCGCGCGTACAGCCCGCCTGTCGCCGATGTCCCGACGAGGGTGTCGACGCTCGCG
>JAITHG010000140.1 GCA_031280075.1 Eubacteriales Family XIII. Incertae Sedis bacterium
GGAAGGGCAGACCGTCTCCATCGCCGGCAGGCTCATGGCGTTCCGACACATGGGCAAAGCGTCCTTCGTGGACGTTCACGACAGGCAGGGGCGCGTGCAGCTCTACGTGCGCAAGGACATGCTGGGGGACGAAGCCTACGCAGACTTCATCACTTGGGACATCGGGGACATCATCGGCGCGACAGGGCAGGTGTTCCGCACGCGGCATGGGGAAGTCTCCGTCAAGATCGACCACGC
The DNA here is from genome assembly GCA_031280075.1 of Eubacteriales Family XIII. Incertae Sedis bacterium. The sequence continues at coordinate 238 of JAITHG010000140.1, forward strand.
TGCGCTGCTCACGAAGAGTCTGCAAGTCCTCCCAAACAAATTCCAGGGGCTGAAGGATCCGGATCTGCGCTACCGCCAGCGCTACGTCGACTTGGTCATGAACCCCGAGGTGCGCGAGGTCTTTGTGAAGCGTGCCGCCATCATCAAGGAGATCAAGCGCTACCTCGAGGACGAGGAAGGCTACCTCGAGGTGGACACCCCGATCCTGACGGTCGTCGCGGGCGGGGCAAACGCGCGCCCCTTCGAAACGCACCACAACACCCTTGACATCGACATGAAGCTGCGCATCTCCAACGAGCTGTATCTCAAGCGGCTCATCGTCGGCGGGCTCGACCGCGTCTACGAGATGGGCAAGATGTTCCGCAACGAGGGAATGGATCGCAACCACAACCCGGAGTTTACCTCCATGGAGCTCTATCAGGCATACGGCAAGATGGAGGATGTCATGCGCATCACGGAGAACGTCGTCTCTAAAGCGGCGCTCGCGGCGACGGGCAGCATGTCCATCCAGTACCAGGGCAAGTCATTTGACCTGGCACCGCCTTGGGAGCGCCTGTCCATGACGGAGGCGGTGAAGAAATGGGTCGGTGTCGATTTCGACACCATCGACACGGACGAAGAGGCTCGCCGCGTGGCGGCGGAGCACCATATCGAGAATGCGGGCAAGCTCACACGCGGCACTGCCATCGTTGAGCTGTTCGAGAAATACTGCGAAGACCACCTCGAAGGTCCGGTCTTCATCACAGGGCATCCCGTCGAGATCAGCCCCCTGTCGAAGCGCGACCCGGAAGACCCGCGCATCACACGCCGCTTCGAGGCATACGTCAACACCTGGGAGATCGCCAACGGCTTCTCCGAGCTGAACGACCCCATAGACCAGCTCCAGCGTTTCCGGGATCAGCAGGCGCAGCTCGAGGCAGGCGACGACGAGGCACACCCCATGGACGAGGACTTCGTGAACGCCCTGGAGGTGGGGCTGCCGCCGACCGGAGGGCTGGGCATCGGCATCGACCGCGTCATCATGCTCATCACGGACGCGCCTTCGATCAGGGACGTAATCCTGTTCCCCACGATGAAACCTTTGGAGTGACAGGGCACAGCACCAAATAATGCTTGTCTCCACCCAGTGTATACTATAAAATGTAATCTGCGCGTAAGTGCGCGGTTTCTGGCGTTTCGCAGTGTCGCGGACGCAGTGGCGGTCTACAAAAGGCAGGTAAAACATGAAGGGTTACACAAGCGACAAGATCAGGAATGTGGTTCTCCTCGGACACGGCGGCAGTGGAAAGACGACTGTGGCTGAAGCGGCGCTCGCCAAAACGGGCGCAGTCAGCAGAATGGGCAGGGTGGAGGACGGCAACACGGTTTCCGACTACGAGAAGACGGAGATCGAAAAGGGCTACTCCATCGCGACTGCCATCGTGCCTGTGGAGTACAATAAATACAAGATCAACTTCATCGACACGCCCGGATTTTTCGACTTTGCGGGCGAGGTTGCCTCGGCGGTGCGCGCTGCGGAGGCGGCTGCCATCATCGTGGATGCCTCCGCCGGTGTGCAGGTCGGCACGGAGAAGGCGTGGAACGCCGCCAAGAAGGCAGACTTGCCCCGCTTCTTCCTCATCAACAAGATCGACAAAGAGAACGTGGATGTGCCGAAGGTCATCGAGGATCTCAAGGCAAAGTTCGGAACCTCGGTCGCGACCCTGGACGACAAGGACGCGCTCATGGAGGCGGTCGCAGAGACGGACGAGGAACTGCTCGACAAGTATTTCGAGGACGGCGAACTCTCCGACGCGGACTTCGACAAAGGGCTTGCGAACGGCGTGCGCTCTGGCGACATCGCCCTCATCTTCACTGCCAGCGCCACAAAGCAGGAGGGCATCAGCGAATTCCTCGACATGCTGCTCACCTACGCGCCTTCGCCGACGGAGCATCCAGCCTTCGCGGCAGTGGACGGCAAGGACGAAGCCATCGAAGTCGCCTGCGACCCGGCGGGCAGCGTCTCCGCCTTCGTGTTCAAGACCATCGTAAACAAGACCACGGGCAAGATCTCCTACATGAAGGTCATCTCCGGCACGGTGAGACCCGGCGGCGAAATCTTCAACGCATCGAAGGAGAAACCCGAAAAACTCAGCTCCATCTTCTTCGCCCGCGGGAAAACCCAAGCGGAGGCACCGGAGGTCGCGGCAGGCGACATCTTCGCCGCGACCAAGCTGGCGGACACGAGCACGGGCGACACGCTCTGCGACAAGGCGAAGGTCGTGAAGTTCGCGGCCATCGACTTCCCACCGCCCTCCCTCTTCCTCGCGGTGGAGCCGAAGGCAAAGGGTGATGAAGAGAAGATCGGCACTGGGCTGCACAAGCTGCATGACGAGGATCCGTCCTTCTCTGTGGAGCGCAACTCCGAGACTGCTCAGACCCTGCTCGGCGGGCAGGGCGAGATCCAGATCGGCATCATCACGTCGAAGCTCAAGGATCTGAACAACGTGGACGTAGACCTCGTCGACCCGAAAGTCCCCTACCGCGAGACGATCAAAGGCTCGGCGGACGTACAGGGCAAACACAAGAAGCAGACGGGCGGTGCGGGGCAGTACGGCGACGTGCACATCCGCTTTGCGCCGACATCGGAAGATTTTGAGTTCGCCGAGGAACTCTTCGGCGGCAGCGTCCCGAAGAACTACGTGCCAGCCGTCGAGAAGGGGCTGCGCGAGTCCTTGCAGAAAGGGCCGCTCTCCGGATCGAAGGTCACGGGCATCCGCGCCGTGCTCTACGACGGCTCCTACCACGATGTGGACTCGAACGAGATGGCATTCAAGATCGCCGCTTCGCTGGCGTTCAAGAAGGGCATCGAGGAGGCAAAACCCATTCTGCTCGAGCCGGTCATGCATGTCGAGGTGTTCGTCCCGGACGAGTACATGGGCGATGTCATGGGGGACATGAACAAGCGCCGCGGCAAGAT
>JAITHG010000170.1 GCA_031280075.1 Eubacteriales Family XIII. Incertae Sedis bacterium
CACCTTCCGCCGGGATGTCACCGAGCTGGGCACCGCATTCATGGACCTGGGGCTGCACGGAAAGCACATCGCCGTCATCGGGGAAAACCGCTACGAGTGGGTCGTCACCTACCTTGCCACCGTCTGCGGCGTGGGGGTCATCGTGCCCATCGACCGCGAGCTGACAGCGGAGGAGATCGCGCATCTGCTCACCCGCGCAGGCGCGTCCGCCCTCGTGTACTCCGGCAAGATGGAGAAGACCGTCGCCGAGGCAGTCCGGCTGAGCGGCGGCGTGGATTTCCTGATCTCGATGGATGCGGCAGAGAGCGAAGAGGGCAGGCTTTCCTTCCGGGCGCTGATGTCTATGGGCATGGGGCTGCTGCGGGAGGGACGGCGCGAATACCTGCGTACGGAGATCGACCCGCACGCGCTCTCCTCGCTCATCTTCACTTCGGGGACGACAGGGCTTGCGAAGGGTGTCATGCTCTCGCACCACAACCTCGTCTCGAATGTCATCGGCATGCATGCCCATGTCAATGTGGGCGGGCTGACCGTGCTCGACGTGCTGCCCATGCACCACACCTACGAATTCACCTGCGGCATCCTTGGCGCGATGTACCAGGGATGCACGATCGCCATCTGCGAGGGGCTGAAGTACATCGTGAAGAATATGGCGGAGTGCAAGGCGAACGTCATCCTCGGCGTGCCGCTCATCTTCGAAAAGATGCATCAGAAGGTCTGGAAGCAGGCGGAAGCGTCGGGCAAGGCGAAGCGCCTGCGGCGTGCCATCGCCCTGTCGAAGGCTGTCGGCGGCGAAAAGCTGGCGCGTACGACAAAGCGCGTCTTCAAGAATGTGCACCAGGCGCTCGGCGGGGAGATGCGCCTCGTCATCGCAGGCGGCGCTGCCTGCGACCCAATCGTCATCAGCGACTTCAACGCGATGGGCATCCGCATGATCCAGGGCTACGGCATGACGGAAAACGCTCCCATCATCGCCGTCAACAAGGATCGGTGCAGCAAGGATGCCGCCGCTGGGCTGCCCATGCCGGGCACGGAGATCCGCATCGACGAGCCGGACGAGGACGGCATCGGGGAGATCGTTTACCGCAGCCCGTCCGTCATGCTCGGCTACTACAAGGATCCGGATGAGACGGCGAAGGTGCTGCGGGACGGCTGGCTGTACAGCGGAGACTATGGCTATCTCGACGCGGACGGCTTCCTGTTCATCACAGGGCGCAAGAAGCATGTCATCGTCACGAAGAACGGCAAGAACATCTTTCCGGAGGAAGTGGAATACTATCTCCAGCAGTCGCCCTACATCGCAGAGTCCGTCGTCTGGGGCAAGGACGAGGCCGCCATCGGCGACACCGTCATCTGCGCAGAGATCTTTCCCGACTTCGAGACGCTGACGGAGCACTTCGGCGAATACGTCGCAAAGACGGAGGAAGAATTGACGCGTCTCATCGACCGCGAGGTGGACAAGGCGAACGCGAAGATGCCTGCCTATAAGCGTGTCAAGCGTTTTTCCTTACGGGACACGGAATTCGAAAAGACGACGACGAAGAAGATCAAGCGGCACGTGCTCGGGCATGCGCGGCAGGACGGAACAGACAGGAGGAACGACAATGGCGGTGTATGAACGGATGCCGGAGGACGCATACGCGAAGATTCGGGAGCGGGATGAAGCTTGGGCGCGCGGTGTCTATGAGTCGCTGCTGCACGCCGAGGACAAGAATGTGCGGTTTCGGGAGGGCTTCATCCGTCCGATCACGGACATCAAGGACATGTTCGACGCGAGCGCTCGGATCTATGCGGACAGACCCGCTTTCCACGAGAAGCCCACGCACAAGGAACCGTACCGGACATACACCTACGCGGAGGCGCACGCGCGCGTCTGTGCGCTGGGCACGGCGCTCATCGCCAGGGGCTTCCACCGGGAGATGATCTCCGTCATCGGGGAGAACAGTTACGCCTGGTCTACGGCATATCTCTCGATCGCCTGCGGGACGGGCATCGTGGTTCCGCTCGACAAGGAGCTCTCCATCGAGGAGATCGAGCACCTGCTCGTGGAGGCAGACGTGGCCGCCGTCTATTATTCGAAGAAATATGCGCCGCTCTTCGACGAAATCCGGAAACGGGGCGGCACGAAGCTGCGCCTGTTCATCAACCAGAACGCAGAGCCGGACGAGCTGCGGGACTACGAGGTCTCCACTGCCGCGCTCATCGCCGAGGGGGAGCAGCTGCTCGCGGACGGCAACCGCGATTTCGTGGACGCGCAGATCGATGCGGAGAAGATGGCGGTGCTCATCTTCACCTCCGGGACGACGGGCGTGGCAAAGGGTGTCATGCTCTCGCACCGCAATTTTGCGACCCAGATGATGGTGCCCACGACCATCATCGGCATCACGGAGCAGGATGTGTTCTTCTCCTTCCTGCCGCTGCACCATACGTATGAGGCGACGGCGGGCTTCCTGATCCCGCTGGCGCAGGGGGGCTCTATCGCCTACTGCGAGGGGCTGCGCCACATCGTGGACAATCTGGCGGAGGCGAAGCCGACACTCTTCCTCGGCGTGCCCCTCGTCTTCGAAAACCTCTACAAGAAGATCTGGCAGAACGCGCGCAAGGATGGCAAGGACGGCATGCTCCGCAAGGTCATGAAGGTCAACCGCGTGACGAAGCGGCTGCACCTCGACCTCGGCGATGTGTTCTTCAAAAAGATCCGCGCCCTGTTCGGGGGGCGGATGCGCCTGCTCATCTGTGGCGGGGCAGCCATCGACCCGGCGGTCATCGACGGCATCAAGGCGTTCGGGATCAATGCCATCCAGGGCTATGGGCTCACGGAGTGCGCGCCCATCCACGCGCTCAACCCCATCGATGCCGGCAAGAGCGCGAGCGCGGGTTACCTCGTGCCGGGGCTGGACGGCAAGATTGACGCGCCCGACCCGGAGACAGGCATCGGGGAGATCCTGCTGCGCGGCGACAATGTCATGCTCGGTTATTACAACAATCCGGAAGCGACGGCGGAGGCGATGGCCGATGGTTGGTACCGCACCGGCGACTACGGCTACATCGACGCGGACAACTTCGTCTTCATCACGGGGCGCAAGAAGAGCGTCATCATCACGAAGACGGGCAAGAACGTGTTCCCGGAGGAACTCGAGTACAAGCTCGGGCGCTCGGAGATCATCGCGGAGAGCATGGTCTGGGAGAAGGAGGCAGAACAGCAGGACGACACGGTCATCGTTGTCACCCTGCGCGCTTCCGAGGAAGCGCTCTCCGAGGCGCTCGGCGAGGACTACACGCAGGAAGAGGCGGATCGTCGCGTCTGGGACGAGGTAAACAAGGTGAACGAGGAACTGCCCGTCTACAAACGCATCCGGCGCGTCTACCTGCGCGAAGAGGATTTCGAGTCGACGACCTCGCGGAAGATCAAGCGCTTTGTCGCGGAGAATCGCGAGGGGCGGGAGATTTAGCCGGCACTGCCCCTCTCTCCTCACATCTTGAACATCTCCCAGCGGTGGTCGTCGATGCAGTAGCGCAGTTCGTAGCGCTTCATGACGTTGCCCACGCTGCTTTGGCAGGCGAACAGGAGCGCCTTGATGCCGCCTGTCTTCGTCTCTGTCGTCGTGATGATCTGGTCGACCTTGATCGTCCGTACCGTCTGGTCGTCGCCTACAAGCCTGAAGCGCTGCGGCTTGACGGTACCGTCCTGTTCGAACACGGCGAGCATGTCAATTTGTTTGGCGATGATTTTCACAGTGAATGCCCTCCCATCATGAGATAGTTCCCGTTGTTCACGCCGCCGAGGATGGGGGCGCGGCGCGAGTTTGCGAACACGCCGCGTATGACGGCATCGTCCCCGTATGCCTCCCGGATCCTGTCCACCGTGGCATCGATGCGGCGCAGCCGCTCCTCATCCGCATTGTCGAACATGGTGCACTGTCGATGCTCTTTGGACGGAGCCAGCTCGGACAGGTGGATGCCGATGTGGCGGATGGGGTCGCGCTGCCACATCTCGCGGAAGATCTGCGTGGCGGTTTCGTAGATCTCCGTAGTCGTGTCGATAGGATGGCTCAGCTTCCGTTGGTGCTGATAGGTAAACAGGCTGCTGTTGCGGATCGAC
>JAITHG010000241.1 GCA_031280075.1 Eubacteriales Family XIII. Incertae Sedis bacterium
AATCATTTCCATTGACTGTCAAGGGGAAGACCTGTCAAGCCCCCCTGCATTCAGAATGTCCGTTTGTAGAGCCTGCGGTTGTCAAGCGTCCACGTGCGTTCGGAGAAGCCCCCCGGAGAAACGCCTGCCAATGCATCCTCGAAGTCGTACATCTTGGCATCGATCATATCCAGGTAGTGCAGAGCCTCTGCCTCGGGGAACATCGGGCGCTTCGGGCTGCCAAACGCCGGCTCGTAGTGGTGGGAGATGAGCATGTGCTCGAGCATGATGCGCTTCTCATCCGGGATGCTCAGATCGCGCGCGAGCACCGCCATGGTCGCCGCTCCCTGCACGAGGTGCCCGATCAAGACCCCCTCGAAGCTGTACTCGGAGACGAAGCCGTTTTCGTCGGAGATCATCTCATTCAGCTTCTCCATGTCGTGGCTGATGACACCGCAGACCAGGATGTCACGGTTTATGAAGGTGTAGATCTCCGCCCAGCGCTCCGCCATGAGCAGCATGCGCTTCATGTGCCAGAGCAGCCCCGCGTACTCCGCGTGGTGGTTTTTCGCAGCGGCGGGGTAGTAGAGCAGCTTCTCGCGGTTCGTCTCGAGCAGGTGCAGCGCAACCTTCCGGAAATCCTCGTCCGCGATGCCCTCGGCGCGCCCCTTGACAAAGTCGTACATGCCCGCCGGATCCTCGGGGGCTGCCTTGAAATAGTCTCTGCGGTCAATCGTGTCCTCCGCACTGGTCTGGCGGATGCGCAGCACCTTGAGCTGCTTCGCCCCGTTCCACTCCGTCACGACGGCGCGCACTTTGATGATGCCTCCCCGCTCGAGCTTCGACAGGGCATCGATCTCCTCGTCTGGGATGTCCCATTTCTTGCCCTGAATATCCCCGCTCGAGTCGCCGAGCAGCAGGTCGAGGTAATTTTTCCCCCGCGAGTCCTCACGGATGTTCTTCTCCTTCAAGAGGAAGTACGAGGTGAAATCATCGCCTGTCTGCAACGTGGATATGAAAACGTCTTTCATGCTGTGCGCTCCTTCTAATGGGTGGTTGCCAAGTGTGCCGAACCGGTCGCACACATGGACATTGTACCATGATGCGAGTGTAAAATACAAGGATAATACCCAGATATAGCCAATTTGCACCTTTGGATCATCTCCGGCGCACCTCGATGTACCGGATCGCCCGCTTCAGGTTGCGGAATTTGCGCTCGTACTCGGTCTCGATGTTTCCTGCGGCATAGGGCGAGTTGTGCAGATCCTCGGCGAGGGCAGTGACCTCGAAGGCTGGGGCGAAGAGGAAGGTGTCCTTGCTGTAGGCGAACAGCTCCGGGTTGTCCGTCTTGAATCGGAGGAAGGCACCGGGGGCAAGCACCTCCGCATAGGAGGCGAGGTAGGCGGGGGACGTGAGGCGACGCTTCTCTTGGCGCGCCTTGGGCCAGGGGTCACTGAAGTTCAGGAAGATGCCGTCCAGTTCGCCGGATTCGAAGAGCTCGCGCGCGTCCATGAGGTAGATGCGGCAGAGGCGCAGGTTTGGGGGAGCTGTTTCCGCACCCGCCTGCTGCGCCGCCTCGTGGATGTCGCGCGCGCTGCGTTCCGCACCCGCGCAGGCTCGCTGCAGGGCGCGGTAGAGCACGCTCTCGTGCCCTTCCAGCCCGAGGTAGAGACCGTCCGGGTCGCGCTGGGCGCTCGCTGTGACAAAACGCCCCTTCCCGCAGCCGATTTCCGCGTAGAAGTGCGCGCCTTCGTCCTTTCCGTAGAGTCCGCGCCACTGACCGCGCAGCCGTTCCGGCTGCGTCACGAGCAGCGACCCGAATGCCGCGAGCTTGTTTTCGATGTCCTTGATGCGTCGTTGCCGCATGGGTCTAGAGCCTGAACACGCCCGGGTGCCGCTCTAGATATTTCAGCAGTGGAAAGCCGAGCACATAGCACGCCAGCACCTGCCCCAGCGCCACCCAGCCCATGTCGACGAGCAGGGACGGCGGCACGCCGTAGATGTAGTAGAGCATCCCGCCGATGAGGGCGGCGTTCACGAGGACGGGAGGCAGGGGCACAAGCCAGGCGCGCGCGCGCAAAAGCCAGGAGAAGAACGCCGCCAGGAGGCTCGCCGCGCTGCCGATGATGAGGTCGGGCGTGCCGAAGGGGCTGATGAGGTTTGCGATCAGGCAGCCCACGAAAAGCCCCGGTATGGCGGCGGGCGTGACGGCAGGCAGCACGGTCAGAGCCTCGGAGACGCGCACCTGCACCGCTCCGTAGCTGATGGGCGAGAGCGCGACGGTCAGCGTGGCGTAGACACCTGCGATGGCAGCCGCCTGTACCCAGTAGCGGACATTGCCGAGAAGTTTGCCGTGATGCCCCGCCTGCGGGTGTACTCGGTCGGAATTATTGTTCAAAAAACGATCCTTTCCAAAATTACAAGTGCGAGGTAGACGATGGCTACAGCGGTTGCCACGACGTCCCTGCGACGATATTTGAGCGGGTTGAGTTTTGTGCGCCCCACCCCGCCACGATAGCAGCGCGCCTCCATCGCAAGCGCGAGATCCTGCGCGATGCGAAAGGCACCGACGAACAGCGGGATGAAGAGTGGGATGAGAGCCTTTGCGCGGCGGATGAGGCTGCCGCTCTCGAAGTCTGCGCCCCGTGCCTGCTGCGCCTTCATGATCTTGTCCGTCTCCTCGAGCAGGGTCGGGATGAAGCGCAGGGCGATGGTCATCATCATTGCGAGCTCGTGCGTCGGCGCGCCGAGCCGACCGATGGGCGAGAGCAGGCTCTCTATGCCGTCAGTGAGTTTCATCGGCTTTGTCGTCAACGTCAGCAAGGAGGAGCCGATGATGAGGAAGATGAGCCTGAGCGCCATGAATACGGCGTTGTACAGCCCTTCCTTCGTGATGCGGATGAACTGCCACTGCACGAGCACTTCACCCTGCGTCATGAGCATGTTGAGCGTGAAGGTGAACACGATGATGATCAGGATGGGCTTCAGCCCGCGCAGGATGAAGCGCAGCGGCACCTTGGACGCGGCGATGACCGATCCGACCGCAACGAGGATGATGCCGTAGCCCGTGAAGTTCTCAATGATGAACAGCGAGGCGATGTACAGCAGCGTCAGCAGAATCTTGAGGCGCGGGTCGAGCCTGTGGATGATGCTGTACTCCGGGTAATACTGCCCGAGGGTGATGTCGCGGATCATGCGCCGAACCTCCCTTCCAGGCAGCCTGCGAGGTCGTCCGGCGTGAGGACGCGCCCGGCGGGCGGCATCGGGACATGGCTCTGCGTGAGCCGCGACGCGACGCGGGCGGCGGGCGGCAACCCAAGCCCGATGCCTGCGAGAAGCTGCCCGTCCCGGTAGACCTCTTGCGGCGCGCCCTCCATGAGCAGCCTGCCGCGGTCCATGACGAGCACGCGGTCTGCCATGGCGGCGATGTCTCCCATGTTGTGCGAGACCAGAACGACCGTACAGCCCGTCCTCTGCCGGATCGACTCGATCATGCGCAGGATGTCGGCGTGGGACTTTGGATCCAGCCCTGCCGTCGGCTCATCGAGGATGAGCACCTCGGGGCGCATGGCGATGACACCCGCGATGGCAACCCTCCGCTTCTGCCCGCCCGAGAGGTCGAAGGGCGAGCGCCCCTCGTACTTGCTGAAGTCGATGTTGACGAGTTCGAGCGCCTCGCGCACGCGCACGGCGATCTCGTCCTCCGCCAGCCCGAGGTTTTTCGGCCCGAAGGCGACATCTCGGTACACGGTCTCTTCGAAGAGCTGGTACTCGGGATACTGGAAGACGAGACCGACGCGCTTCCTGATCTCGTGCAGCTTGGCACCCTTTGCCGTAATCTCCGCATCCCCGATGAAGATGCTGCCGCTGTCCGGCTTCAGGATGCCGTTCAGGTGCTGGATGAGCGTGGACTTGCCCGAGCC
>JAITHG010000314.1 GCA_031280075.1 Eubacteriales Family XIII. Incertae Sedis bacterium
AGATGGCGTAGGCGGGCACGTCGCCCGGCTTTGTAGAAACGCTGTGCTCTCCCTGCGTTCCGAAGGACTGACCGCCCCCCGTCGCCCGCATCCCCAGCCGGACAGAAATCTCCCCGCTCCGATCCCATTCCGCCAAGATCCGGACGGCTTCGGCTGCGGCGCGGCATGCTTTTTCCTCCCCGCCGGCATCGCCCCATTCGTCCGTGACGCGGTTTGCCACTACTGCGAGCACCGCACCCATGCGCATCCCGTGCAGCCGCCCAACGACGAACTGCCCTGCCGCCTCCATCTCGATGTTCGTCACGCCTGCGGAGATGAGATCCGGCAGCAGATGCTCCATCGCTGAAGGCGCATAACCACTGCCGTCCCCAGCGAGCGGTCTGCCCTGCCCCACGTAAAACGAGCCTGCCGTGTAGCCTATGCCCAGCCCATAGCGGTAGCCGAGGGTCTCGCATGCCTGCATGAGAGCCATCACGACGTAGGTATCCGCCGCTGCTGGGTATTCCGGCTCGATGTACAGCCCCGAAGTCCCGTCCTTGCGCACGCAGGCGGTAGGGATGATCAGGTCGCCAAGGCCTATGCGCCCCGAAAGGCTGCCTGTCGTCCCGACACGAACGCAGGTGTGCACGCCGAGCAGGTGCAGCTCATGGATGCAGATCTCTGAGCTCGCCGCCCCGATGCCCGTCGAAACGGCGGCGATTCGCTGCCCTTCATAGGTGCCCGTCACCGTCTTGAATTCACGGTTGTAAGCCACTTCGGTAACGTCTGCCCAGCCTTCCGCAATCTTCAGCGTCCGTGCCGGGTCGCCCGGCAAGATGGCGTAGGCGGGCACGTCGCCCGGCTTCAGGTCTAGGTGCAGCACGCCGCCCGCAGCGGACTGCGGCGCGGAAGCCCGGTTCCCGCCTTCCTGCGCACGCGTGCCTGTTCCCCTGTCGTCCATCGTCTCCCCTTTCGCAGCAGACATCGATCACGATGCCTGCGGTTGATGCTTGCGAATGATGCTTGCATTTGATGCAAGCGCCGCTACCGTAGTGCCTCATCATGGCTGCCACTGCCGAACAGCACACCCAACCACGCCGGCTCCGCCGAAGTTGGCATGGGCAAGCAGTGCGCGCCGCTGCCACAAAACCCTGCCGAGGCTGATGCCATCCAACTGTTGCTGCACCACAACCAAGTGCCGCCAGTGCCGATTGAGTTCCGACAAAGTTGACTGCACAGCTTCGGGCTGCTTTATTGTATCATAACTGCCCATCCGCCCGCACCGTCCTTCAGTCCGCCCCTCTAGACAGCCATTTTTCCGCCTCTTTCACCGTGCCGTAGATTCTGAACGCGTGCCCTCTGCTGGCCTCCGACGCAAACTCCTTGTACCAGGCGGACATTTGGGCAGGGTCCAGGACGGCAGCCGCTTTGATGTAGTAGTTGCGTGGGCATCTACCAACCAGCACGACATCCTATTCATAACCGGGGCAACAAGGACAAAACAGTGGAATATCAGAGGTTGCTCACGGCAGCCTCGCGCCGATCTCCTCCGGTGTGAAGCTGTGCCCGAACATGAACGTGTAGTATTCGTCCATCTCGGTGCGCAGCCTTTCGTCCGAAAGCCGCTCGGGGTACATTGCGCGGAGCATGTAGAATACGCCCAATCCGCAGGAGATGCCCGGCAGATCCCATGCGTCCACCTGCGCGGGGATCCGGTAGATGCGCCCTTCCCGGACTGCCTTCATCCCGCGCCATGCCGGGTCGCTTTTCAAAGAGTCGACATCGTAGTCCAGAACGGTTGAGCCCGTCAGGAAGATGACATCCGGGTCCATTGCCAGGATGCGCTCTGCGCCGACCTCCATCCAGTTGCCATTGTTCGTGGTGCCCTGCGCAGCCGGGATGCCCCCTGCCATCTCGATCATCTTTGTCTGGAGCATGTCGCCGCCCGCGATGCGACCGAGCGACCCGCCGAAGCAGACCGCCGTCAGGCGCTCGCTCTCCGGGATCTGTGCGACGATTTCTGCTGCTGCCGCAAGCTTGCCCTGCAGGAAGCCCTTGACCTCCCCGGCGCGAGCTTCTGCCCCGAAGTACGTCCCGAGCAGATCGATCGTGCGGTAGATGCCATCCACGTCCTCTGCGGAGATGCCGAACACGGGAACGCCGACACGGAGCGCCCCGGAGACCGTCCTGGGGTCGTTTGCTCGATGGAGGAGGATGTCCGGGGCGAGCGCGGCGAGCTTTTCGAAATCGACCGTCCCGCGTCCGACCGAGCCTGCCTCCGCGAGGGCGGGGACGTTCTCTGTCCAGAAGGCGGACTTGCAGTTGATGGCAAGGGCGCGGTCTGACAGACCGAGCGCGACGACGAAGGGGACTGCCACAGCGTAGACGGAAGCGAAGGTCAGCGCTTCCCGATCCGACCTGACGGCGTGCGCCTCCCCCGAGGCATCGACGACGGTAGAATCGTCCGGCAGCGGCGCGTCAGGCACTGTCTTGCCGGCCGGTCCGCCACAGGCGCACAACAGCGCCGCAAGCAGGACGACGAGCAGCACCTTGCGCAGCCCTCCTCGGCACGGTACAGCCCTGTCCCGCGCTTCGCAATTTCGATCAATCAATATCATGAATAAAATGGTATAGTATATTGGACGAATAATCAACAGCCGGGTCGCGCCACAGGGATGCGGCTGCCTTGGACATGGGAGCACGTTTTGACAGAAAAACACAGCGATAGGGAGAACAGGACTGCTAGGCAGACCGACTCTGGCAGCGCAGGGCAGGCTGGCGACGTGAACGGCGCTGGCGACTCTGGCAACGCGGGGCAGGCTGGCGACGTGAACGGCGCAGGCAACTCCTGCAGCACGGAATACGCTGGCAGCACAGGCGACTCTGGCAGCGCGGGGCTGGCTGGCGCGGCTGGTGCACCGGGCGGCGTTGCCACACAGGACGAGCTGCTGGTGCAGAAGGCGGCGCGGGCGCGCAGCCGCATCCGCTTCCGGCTGTTCATGGGCGGTGCCGGTACCCTGCTTATCCTGCTTGCCCTCACCTGCGTCTGCGTCGGCGAGTACCCGATGCAGCCCGGCACGGCGCTGCATATCCTTGCCGGAAAGCTGTCAGGCGCAGTGCCTGACTGGCTGCCCATGCAGGAAAACGTCCTGTTCGGGCTGCGCCTTCCCCGCGTGGCTGCGTCCATGCTCGTCGGATGCGCCCTTGCGGTCTCTGGCGCTGCCTTCCAGGGCGTGTTCAAAAACCCGCTCGTCTCGCCCGACTTCCTCGGCGTGTCCTCGGGCGCGACGGTCGGGGCAGCGAGCGCCATCTTGCTCTCGCTCGGCAGCGCCCTCATGCAGGGCTTCGCCTTTCTCGGGGGGCTTGCCGCCGTCCTGCTCACCATGAGCATCCCGCGCCTTCTGCGTGCCAGCTCCAACATCATGCTCGTGCTCTCGGGCATCATCGTCGGCGGGCTGATGTCCTCCGTCCTCGGGCTCCTGAAATACCTCGCCGACCCTGACACCCAGCTCGCCGACATCGTCTATTGGCAGATGGGCAGCTTCTCCTATGTGGAGCTCCGCCCCCTGCTTGCCATCCTGCCCGTGGTCGTGTTGCCCGCCATCGTGCTCCTCGGGCTTTCGTGGCGCATCA
>JAITHG010000324.1 GCA_031280075.1 Eubacteriales Family XIII. Incertae Sedis bacterium
AGTGGGTGGGCGGGGCTGTGGGCGGGCGGGGCTGTGGGCGTGCGGGGTTGTGGGCGGGCGGGGTTGTGGGCGGGCAGGGCTGCGGGCGTGCGGGGCTGTGGGCGAGCAGGGTTGGGGGCGTGCGGGGTTGTGGGCGGGCAGGGCTGTGGGCGGGCAGGGCTACAAGCGGCGAAGCTGCTGGCAGGCAGTGTCGTGGGCAGGCGCTTGACTTATTCAGAATTGACTATGACCCGGGAGGGAGACCCTGTAGCAAGCTGTATTCTCGTGGGAAAAAACCACCAACTCCCGCACAAATTCATCGGGGCACAGTTTTTTGTGCCGCAAACAGAAAAAAACGGCTGGCATGGGAATTGCTCATTATATTACCCTAACAGTATATTTTATTGGAAGGAAGCCCTGTCGGGCAGCAAAGCCGTCACGGCGGCGTGTGGTTGGCGTGAAGTCCCTCGGCACGGCGGGCGCAATGGAAACAGGAGGATAGGCTATGTCACTGAGAACGAGTTTGCCCCAAATTGTGAGCGGCGGTGTCCCCGGACCGAAGTCGGCGCAGATGCTTGCCACGCGCAAGGACAACGTGACGGACGCGGTAGCGATGCTTGCCCCCGTCTTTGTCGACCGCGCGGAGGGCGCGATGGTGCGCGACGTGGACGGCAATGTCTTCGTGGACTTCGTCGCGGGCATCGGCGTGCTGAACATCGGGCACAGCCACCCGGAGGTCGTCGAGGCGGTCAAGGCGCAGGCGGAACGCTACTTCGCGCCGAACATCAACGTCTTCAATTATGCGGAGTACCCCCTGCTCGCGGAGAAGCTGAACGCCCTTCTCCCCATCGAGGGCGAGAAGCGGAGCATCCTCGTCAACACGGGCGCGGAGGCGGACGAGAACGCCGTCAAACTCGCGCGGCGTTTCACGGGGCGCAGCGAGATCATCGCGTTTGCCGGCGCGTTCCACGGAAGGTCTTACATGACGATGGCGCTGACCTCCAAAGTCAAGCCCTACAAGTTCAATTTTGGACCGATGCCAGGCGGCGTGCACCGCTTCCCCTTCCCCTACTGTTACCGCTGCCCCTTCGGACTCTCCGAAGAGAGCTGCGGCATGCACTGTGCGAAGCAATTCGAGGACAGCTACTTCCTTGAATATGTCGCCCCGGAGTCCGTGGCGGCCATCATCATCGAGCCAATCCTCGGCGAGGGCGGTTTCGTCATCCCGCCGGATGCCTTCCTGACAGAACTGCGCAGGCTCTGCGACAAGTACGGCATCCTGCTGATCGCCGACGAGATCCAGACGGGCTACGCACGGACGGGCAAGATGTTCGCCTGCGAGCACTGGGCGGTGCGCCCCGACATCATCGTGAGCGCAAAGTCGGTCGCGGGCGGGATCCCTGTGTCCTGCGTGACGGCACGCAAGGACATCATGGACAGCGTAGGACCGGGCGAACTGGGTGGGACGTACAGCGGCAACGCGCTTGCCACCGCGTCGGCGCTGAAGGTGCTCGAAATCATGGAACGCGACGACTTCTGCGGCAAGGCGCAGCACATCGGCGGCATTGCCATGGCGCGGCTGCAGCAGCTGAAGGAGAAGTACCCCCTAGTCGGGGATGTCCGGGGCAGGGGCGCCATGCTCGCCATCGAGTTCGTCAAAGACAGAACGACGAAGGAGCCTGCCAAGGAAGAGTGCAAAGCCATCATTGGCGAATGCATGCAGAACGGTCTGGTGGTGCTAGGCTCAGGCGTGCGGGACAACAACATCCGCTTCCTCATGCCGCTGGTGATCACAGACGAGCAGCTGGCAGCCGGGTTTGACATCCTGGAAGCCGCAGTGAAGAAAGGATAAGAAAGGATTAGGAAGTAAAGGAGAGGCAAAAAGGGGAGAGAAAAAGAACCGTCCCCTTTTTGTCCCGGAGGAAAGCAGAGAGGTATGAAAATGAGAACTATAACAAAAACCAGGCTGCTATGTGTTCTAGCCATTCTTGCGCTGCTTGCTGCCATGACGCTGGCGGCGGCATGCTCGTCACCCGCTGCAGAGGATCCGCCTGCGGACGAGCCGGCGGTGGAGGTGCCCCCGGAGGAGGAGGGGGATGCCGGCGCGAAGCAGTACACGCCTGCCGAAGGCTTTGACCCGGCGGACGGCATCTATGTGAAGGCGCAGACCGACCTCTATTGGGAAGCCCGCTATTCGGACGGGCGCGGCTACGCCGAATATCTCGCAAAAACCCTCACGGGGGATTATGCAAACATCGAAAACTTTGCGGTCGGCGGCGCCTTCTCGGGCATCCTGACCGGCAGCAAGGAGGCGGGCGACGAGCGCTCCAATTGGTCACCGTGGCTGAAGGGCTGGGGCGGTGTCGAGCAGACGGAGACCTTCCTGTCGGAGAATGGCGGCAAGGCACCCGCAGACGGGCTGTACGTCATCAGCACAGGCGGCAACGACAGCTACGCGGCGGCGGACATCGGCGAGGAGGCCGCTGTCGAGAAGTCGGTCGAGTGCATCGTCCAGATGGTGGACAACCTCGCGAAGGCAGGTGCGACGGACATCCTCGTCATGATGCAGAGCACGCATCCCGGCGAGGCGGAGGAATCTTCGTTCACGAAGCTGCACCGCGAGAAGGAGAAGGCTGCCATCGAGTCCTACGCGGTGAAAAACGCAGGGCTGAACCTCGTCCTGCTCGACCCCCAGCCGCTCTGGGAGGACATGAAGGCGCAGGGTATGGAGCCTTATGGCTACAAGACGTGGGGATTCTATCTCATCTCCGATTGGGTTCCTGCCTACGGTTATGCCTACGTGAAGGACGACAACAGCGACAAGCTGCCCACGAGCGAAGCCGAGGACATCTACGAGTACGGCTACTATTATTCGACGGACAGCAAGTATTACGCGCCTGACACCGCCGACTACGCCGTGGACGAGTTCCTGACCTACGACGAGTACCACCTCTCCAGCCGTTCCCAGAAGCACGTCGCGACCTACGTGCTGGGCGCGGACGTGGACGCGGACGACGGCGCGTTTGCCAAGGTCTACGCGGGCGAGGATTCCGCATTCGCGAAGTCAAAGCTGGCGAAGAAGCAGTACGCCAAGATCTACACCTTCGGGGACAGTGGCATCGACACAGGCAGGGCAAACGAAATCACAAAGGCTCTGGTGGACGCACGCTAATGCGGCGCGATACGAGCAAACGCACCTGAACAGGTG
>JAITHG010000189.1 GCA_031280075.1 Eubacteriales Family XIII. Incertae Sedis bacterium
AAGTGCAAGCCGTAAGAAGGCGGACTATTGCTACAAAGCCGCTGGAATCATCTAAATTCCAACGGCTTTGTGCTGGTACCCCGTAGGAGAGTCGAACTCCTGACTCCGCCGTGAGAGGGCGACATCTTGACCACTTGACCAACGGGGCGAGCAAAAGATATTATACGTTGTGCGTGTTGCTCTGTCAACAGGAATCTTTTCGAATGATCTGTTGGAAATCCAACAGAGCGGATGTGGCTTCTCCAGTATACTGATCGGTATGAAGTTTGACGTGACGCATGAAGCATGCACTGCACCGTGCGTCGCCTGTCGCAAGTGCGCGTGCGTTGCGTACACGCAGAAGGTAGCGATTGCTGCAGTACAGATTATGGGAGGCAACAAATGATCCGCAAGATTATCAAGATCGATGAAGACAGGTGCAACGGCT
The DNA here is from genome assembly GCA_031280075.1 of Eubacteriales Family XIII. Incertae Sedis bacterium. The sequence continues at coordinate 428 of JAITHG010000189.1, forward strand.
GCGGGCTGTGTACGGAGGCCTGCCACGAAGGGGCGATCCGCATGGTGGACGGGAAGGCAAAGCTCGCGTTCGACCACTACTGCGATGGATTGGGGGACTGCCTGCCGGTCTGCCCGACGGGGGCGATCACTTTTGAGGAGCGAGAGGCGGCTGCATACGACGCGGAGGCCGTCGCTCAGTCGCAAGGCCATGGGCAAGGTCATGCGGTACAGGGTCATAGGGCAGGGCAGGAGGGTGCGCAGTCTGAAAACGCAGGTGCAAGAGCCGGTGAGCCGCTCTGCGCCTGCGCGGGCTCTGTGTCGCACAAGCTCGGCAACTGGCCAGTGCAGATTCGCCTCACCTCACCGGGTTCGCCGCAGCTTGCTGGCGCACACCTGCTCATAGCGGCCGACTGTGCAGCGTTCGCCTGCGGCGACTTCCACGCCCGCTTCATGGGTGACAGGAGGCTGCTCATCGGCTGCCCCAAACTCGACGACGTGGACTACCGGGAGAAGCTCGCTGCCATATTCGACGCATGCAGCCCCGCGTCCATCACGGTTGTGCGCATGGAAGTCCCCTGCTGTGCAGGTCTTGCCCGCGCGGCGGTCGATGCGCTGGCGAGCACGGGGAAGGACATCCCACTGAAGACTGTGACGCTCACGCTGGAAGGCGAGGTGCTGGAGGACTGAACGAGCCTGCTATGCCCCCATGCAGACCGTTCATTCCGACAGGACGATCTCCCGGATGTGCATCTCCCTTCCGGCGGTGAGTACCGCATCCATGCTTCCGCAGACCGGGCACACCCCTCTGTGCGGCTTGGCCGGGAAGGTCTTCGTGCAGGCGTTGCAGCGTGCCTGCGCGGGGATGCCCACAATCGACAGGGCGGCACCTTCGAGCGCCGTGCCCCGCACTGCGTCCGGGTAGCAGGCCTCGATATAGGCGGGGACGATCCCGGATAGTTCCCCGACTTCCAGCACAAGGGCTTCGACCGTAGCCGTAGCCGTAGCAGTAGCCGCTGCCGAAGCTGCGGCAGCGGTCGTAGCCATCTCCGTCCCGTCCTTGCCGCGCTCCTCGAGGAAGCTCTCCACCGTTTTCACCATCTCAAGCACTATGCCCAGTTCGTGCATCTGTCCATCCATCCATTCTGTCAATAACAATCCGACCCTGTGTGCATGTCTGCACTCATTCCAATAATAACAATCCGACCCTGTGTGGTCGCTGTAACAAGATTGTACCACGCCTCGGCGCACCCTACATGTTATAATAGACTCCACTGCGTGCGCGAAACCTTCGCGCCGCATCTCATGTGTGGTTGTGTGGATTATGTGGTTATGTGGACATCGACAAGGAAGGGCATGGAATACAGCATCGGCATAGATCTCGGCGGCACGAAGATCGCCTGCGGACTGGTGGACGGGGAGGGCAGGATCTTGCACAAGGCAAGCCTCCCTACGGACGCGGCGCGCGGTGCAGGTCCGATCTTGGCGGATATCGCACATTTGGCCATGACGGTCTGCACAGACGGCGGCGTGCCGTTTGACGCGATTCCCAGCATCGGGATCGGGGTGCCGGGCAGCACCAACGATGGGACGGGCATTGTCGAATGGGCCGTCAACCTCCACTGGAGGGATGTTCCGCTGCGCGCACCGCTGAGCGCGACTACAGGCAAGGACATACACATCGGGAACGACGCGAACGCAGCGGCGCTCGGCGAGTATATCGCCGGTGCGGCGCGGGAAGCGGACACCTTGCTCATGCTGACGCTCGGCACGGGCATCGGAGGGGGGCTTGTGCTAGACGGAGGCATCTACGAGGGACACAACCGCAGCGCCCTAGAGCCCGGGCACATGGTCATCCGGCAGGGCGGACGACCCTGCGCCTGTGGCAGGCGCGGCTGCTTTGAACGATACGCGAGCGCGAGCGGGCTCGTGCAGACGACGCGGGAAGCGATGGAGGCGCATCCCGAATCCGCCCTCTGGGACAAGGTGGGCGGTGACATCGAACGGGTAGAGGGCCGCACCGCCTTCGAAGTCATGGCATCGGGCGACCGCACCGCCGCCCGGGTCGTGTCGGACTACCTGGATGACCTCGCCTGCGGCGTGACCAGCCTCATCAACCTGTTCCAGCCCCAGCTTGTCTGCATCGGCGGAGGTCTGTCCCAGCGGGGCGAAGCGCTGCTCCTGCCGCTGCGCGAGAGGGTCGCGGAAGAGGTGTTTTCGAAACACAGCCCGCAAAACGCGCAGATCGCCTTCGCGGAGCTAGGCAACGATGCCGGCATAATAGGCGCGGCGCATCTGCATAGAGTGGAGAGGAGGAGACGAGGCACATGCAATTCTATCTGAAGATCGCCTTTGTGGCTCTCCTTTGCCTACCCATAGTCTACTGCGGCTACCGCTTTTTCTGCTCGCTTCTCGATCACGCCATCACGGGGCGCAAAAAAAAGGTGAAGAAATGAGTCGAGGACTGTTCATTACATTCGAGGGACCGGACGGCGCCGGCAAGTCCACGCAGATCAAGATGCTCTCGCGCTTCCTCTGCGAAAGGGGCGAGGCACCCATCCTCACCCGCGAGCCGGGTGGCACGGCACTCGGGGAGAAGATCAGGGAGATCCTCCTTTCCCCGCAGAGCGGCAGCATGACGGATATCACCGAGATGCTGCTCTACGCGGCGGCGCGCGCCCAGATCGTGGAGGAGGTCATCCGCCCACAGGTCGAGGCGGGGCATATTGTCATCTGCGACCGCTTCGTCGATTCGAGCATCGCCTATCAGGGCTATGGGCGCGGGCTTGGGCGCGTCGTCTCGGAGGTCAATGCCCACGCAGTCCGCGACTGCCTGCCCGACCTGACCATCCTGCTCGACATCCCCCCTGCGCGATGCTTTTTGCGCAAGGAAGGCGAGAAGGGGGATCGCATCGAGGCGGAGGCGCTCGCTTGGCACTCAAAGGTCTACGAGGGCTACCTGACGCTCGCTGGAAAAAACCGCAGCCGCATCCGTCGCGTCGATGCAGACCGCGGCGTACACCAAGTCCAGGATGAGATCCGTGACATCGTCACGGCGTGCATCGATGCGCGCAGGGTGAAGGAAGGGACGCAGGTATGAGCATGAGTACAGGCACAGGCACAGGCACAGGCATGGGCCCGGATCGCATCATAGAGTCTGTCAGAAATCGGGAGCAGGAGAACCGCCTGCCCCACGCCTGGCTCCTCAGTGGCGGCACGAGGGAAGGCAGGATCCGCTTCGCGGATGGCTTCACCGCAGTGCTCTTCCCGGACGATCCGCGCGCGGCGGAAAAGCTCGCCGATGGCAACCTCGAAGACTATCTGCGCATCGAGCCGGAGGGCACACAGATCAAAGTCGAACAGATCGAACGGCTCATCCGGTTCTTTCAAAACAAGCCATTTGCGCACCGCCGTATGCTCGCCGTCATCGCGGATGGGGATGCCCTGTCGCCAGCCTGCCAGAACAAGCTTCTGAAGACACTGGAGGAGCCGACGGCACAGAACGTCATCCTCATCCTCGTCTCAAATCCGGAGAATCTCGCGCAAACCGTGCGTTCCCGCTGCCTGCACATCCGCATCCCGGGCGAGCCTCCTTCCATCGGCGTGCAGGAAGAAGAGGATGCCCGCGCCCTCGTACGCATCGCCATGACGCGCAAAGTACCTGTTTTCGAAGGCTTTTCCACAGCGGAGTCGTATGCCGAGAGCTTGGCACAAGCGGAGCGCCTGCTCGACGCGCTCGTTTGGTTCCTTCGTGATATAATAACGGGTGGACAGGCGACCGGACTCGTCCAGGACGAAGCGCATCGCCAGATGGCGAACGGTATGAAAGCGCACTTCCTGCCGCCTATGATGAAGTACGTAGGCATCGTCGAGGAAAC
>JAITHG010000112.1 GCA_031280075.1 Eubacteriales Family XIII. Incertae Sedis bacterium
GAAACGAAAGTGCAGAGAAATGGAATTCTCATGATGGATAATAGAAATATGTTGCTAGGTTGGGACTCTGGCGTGCAGCACGGCACCCTCTGAAGCGCCCATAGAAAAGAAATGGAAAACGACAGTTGAAATGCCCGCGTCTTTCTGTTATCCTTAGGAAGCGGCTTGCGCACAAATGACGCGAATTGCGCGGGCGTAGTTCAATGGCAGAACACCAGCTTCCCAAGCTGGATACGAGGGTTCGATTCCCTTCGCCCGCTCCAACTAAAGGACGCTGCAACTTCAACGGTTGCAGCGTTCTTCTTTGCCCTTGCGAATTTCCAGATTCGCCGTACGCGATAACTTAAAAGGTGATCAGCCAAGCCCGTATCAATCGTGTACACTGTAATATGTCATGAAAAGGAGGTCTCAAGATGGAGAAGGCATTCAAGATTATCGGATTGGTGCTGTTTTGGATTGTAGTGGGGTTTGTGTCGCTTTTCAAAGAGCTGATGAGGGGCATAAAGTAAGCCCCCCGTCAAGGTCAAAAAGCGGGGGGCGTGGATTCTGTTTGCACGGCAGGAAGCCGACCTACGCAGCCGGCTCGAACTGGCTGTTGTAAAGGTCGGCGTAGAATCCGTCCTGAGCCAGCAGCTCCTCGTGCGTCCCGCTCTCGATGATGTCACCGTCCTTCATCACGAGGATGAGGTCAGCGTTCTTGATGGTGGAGAGGCGGTGGGCGATGACAAAGGATGTCCGCCCTTCCGTCAGCTGATCCATCGCCTTCTGGATGAGCAGTTCGGTGCGGGTGTCCACGCTGCTGGTCGCCTCGTCCAGGATGAGCATGGGCGCGTTCTGGATCATGGCGCGCGCGATGGTGACGAGCTGCTTCTGTCCCTGCGACAGGCTGGCCTTGTCGTCCAGCGGCGTGTCGTAGCCCTTCGGCAGAGTGCGGATGAAGTGGTGGAGCCCCACCGCCTTGCATGCGGACTCCACTTCTTCGTCGCTCACATCCTCCTTGCAGTAGACGATGTTCTCCTTTATGGTTCCCTCGAAGAGCCAAGTGTCCTGCAAAACCATGCCGAACTGCTCGTGGACGTTTTCGCGCCGAACCTCGCTCTGGGGGACCCCGTCCAGCAAAATCTCGCCACCGTCCGGCTCGTAGAAGCGCATGAGGAGGTTGACCATCGTCGTCTTCCCCGCGCCGGTCGGACCGACGATGGCGACCTTCTGCCCCGCCTTGACCGTTGCCGAAAAATCGTGTATGACCGTCTTCTCCGGCGTGTAGCCGAATTTCACATGGCGAAATTCCACATCGCCCTTCAGCCCGTCGAGGCATCTTTCCTTCCCGCTTTCGTCGGGCAGTTCCTCTTCTTCGAAAAACTCGAACACCCGCTCGCTGGCGGCGGCTGTCCTCTGCATGTTCTGGAATGCCTGTGCAATCTGGGAGAGGGGCTGGGTGAACAGGCGCACATACAGCATGAAGGCGACGATCACGCCAAAGCTGATGACCCCGTCCATGGCGAGCGCCGCGCCGACTACGCAGACCGCCACATAGCCCAAGTTTCCGATGAACATCATCAGCGGCATCATCAGCCCGGACATGAACTGGCTTTTCCACCCGCTCACGTAGAGGTTGTGGTTGACCTGCTCGAAGACGCGCTTTGCCTCCTTGCCTCCGTTGTATGCCTTGACGACACTATGTCCGGAATAGACTTCCTCCACGTGACCGTTGGCATCGCCCAGATCCTTCTGCTGCTGCACGAAGTATCTCTGGGACTTCGCCATGATGACTGCCAAGACCGCAAACCCGAGGATGCTCGAGCCTATAGCGGTAAGCGCCATAAGCCAGTTGTTGTAAAACATCATAATGCCTGCCCCGAAGATCATCGTGACCGAAGTCACCAAGTTGCCGATGCTCTGGTTCATGGTCATGCCGATGGTGTCCACGTCGTTCGTGACACGGCTGAGCACGTCGCCGTAGCTCACCTTATCGAAATAACGGAGTGGCAGACGGTTGATCTTCTGGGAGATGCCGGTGCGCAGGTTCCTGCTGATCTTTTGCGTGACCGTCGCCATCATGTAGCTTTGGATGAAGCTGAGAAGCGCCGACCCCGCGTAGAAGCCGACCAGCAGGAAGGCGATGCCGGTCACTGTGTCGAAGTCGATTGCACCCAAGGTGGGCTTCCCATCCACGATGGCAGGCAGCCCCAGCAAAATTGCGTCGGTCATCTCCTTCAGCTTGTCAGGTCCTATGATCTGCAGCACCGTGCCGATGGCTGCCAAGATGAGGGCTGCGACGACAACGGGCAGGTAGTTCCTGCAGTAGGCGATGAGCTTGCCCCATGTCTCTTTGAAATTCTTGGGCTTTTCCACTGCCGCGCCCATGCCTCCGGGACCGCCCATCGGCGGCCCGGTACGTCTGTTCCGGGTTCGTTCACTCATTATGCCAGCTCCTCCTCGCTCAATTGGCTCATCGCAATCTGCCTGTAAACCTCGCAGGACAGCAGTAGCTCACGGTGCCTGCCTTTCCCCACGACCCTGCCCTCGTCCAAGACGATGATCTGGTCGGCATCCATGATCGTTCCGATGCGCTGGGCGACGATCATGCTCGTGACCCCTGCCGTCTCCTTCTTCAGCACGCTGCGCAGGATCCGATCCGTCTTGTAGTCCAGCGCAGAGAATGAATCGTCGAAGAGGTAGAGCTCTGGTTTCCGGCACACGGCGCGGGCGATGGCAAGCCGCTGCTTCTGCCCGCCTGACACATTCGATCCGCCCTGGGAGACATCTGCCTCGTAGCCGCCTTCCATGCCTTCTACAAATTCCTTGCCCTGCGCGATGGCGACCGCCTGCCGAACCTCTTCTTCCGAAAACCCATCCCCGCCGTTGTCTCCATATGCCACATTGGAGGTAACCGTCCCCCGGAACAGCACTGCCCGTTGCGGCACGTAGCCGATCTTGTTGTGCAGTGCCTCCTGCGCGTAGTCCCGCACGTTCACCCCGTCGACCAAGATTTCGCCCTCCGTCGCGTCGAAGAAGCGCGGCACTAGGTTCAGGAGGGTGGACTTTCCGCTGCCGGTCGAGCCGATGAAAGCGACGGTCTCGCCCTGCCGGACGGTGAAGCTCACGTCCTCCAGCACGTAGTCCGCCGCGTCGGGGTACTTGAAGCTGACGTGGCGAAAGGCGACTTCCCCGCGCATGCCAGGTGCCCCTTCCGTCTTCGCGCCGTCGAGGATCGTGGGCTCTGTGTCCAGAACCTCGTTGATACGCTTTGCGGAGACGCTGGCGCGGGGCATCAGGACAAAGATCATGACCAGCATCATGAAGGACATGATGACCTGCATGGCATAGCTCGAAAAGACGACCATGTTGGAGAACAGCGTCAGCTTGTCCGTGAGCGCAGCGGCATCAATCAAGTATGCACCGATCCAGTAGATGGCGAGCGACAGCCCGCTCATGATGATTGTCATGACCGGCATCATGACAGCCATGGCACGGCTGGTGAACAGCTGCGTGTCCGTCAATTCTTTATTGGCGGTCTCGAACTTCCGCTCCTGGTAGTCCTCGGCGTTGTACGCACGCACCACGCGCAGACCGGTCAGGTTTTCGCGGGTGACGCGGTTCATGTTGTCGATCAGAGCCTGCATCTTCCGGAACTTCGGCATCACGAAAACCAGCAGGATGCCGATCATTACGATCATGACGGCGACAGCCGCACCGGTTGCCATCGTCCATTCAAAGCCCTTGCCCGCGATTTTCGTGATCGCCCACACCGCCGTGATCGGCGCTTTGACGACCAGCATCAGCCCCATCGTCAGCACCATCTGGATCTGCGTGATGTCGTTGGTGGAGCGGGTGATCAGGCTGTCGGTCGAAAACCGGTTGATCTCCTCCATCGAGAAAGACTCCACCCTGTCGAACAGTCGGCTCCGCAACTGCATGGAGAACGTAGCAGCGATCCGTGCGGCGAAAAATCCGACGACGACCGCAGCAGCCAGGCTCCCGAGGGTGCAGAGCAGCATCTTCCCCCCTGCCATCCAGATGTCGCCCATGGCGCTGCCTGGGGTCTGCGTCAGGACGGTGATCTCCTGCATGTATTCCGGCGATCTCAGATCCAGCCAGACCTGTGCCACGATGAAAGCCAGGCTGACGAGGGCGAGCAGCCACTCCCGTGGCTTGAGATACTTGAGTATTTTTATCATGCAAGACATCCTTTCTATTTCTAGGGTTCATATTGAACCCTATTCGGTGTTGAGCCTATAAAATGCAGACTTCAGGCAGTCTGCACACGATTTGGTCAGGCCGGCTCTGGGCGACCTACCGGTTTGGCGGGCGGTCACAGCAAAACGCTTCGTGAGGTGCGTTTCGATGGGCGATTTCGAAGAAGCGCATGATCAGCCGAATGAGTTCCGACGCGTCCTGTTCGCCCATCTCTTCCAGCACAGCGAGCAGGTGCCCCCGCAGTTGCCGCTGCGTGTCCTCTGCGCGCTCGCGTCCTGCCTCCGTGAGGATGACCAGGATGTTGCGACGGTTGGAGGGGTCGATCTCCCGGCAGATATGGTTTTTCTGCTGGAGCTTTCCGAGCACTGCGGAAATGCGGGACGTGCTGCTGTGGAGCGCCTCGCTCAGTTCGGTGGGCGTGACAGGGGTCTCCTTCTCCTGCAGGTATTTCAGAACGAACAGTTCGCCCTTCGCGGAGCGGTGGAGCTCTTCCATGAAATTGCCCTGCTTCATCATCAGACGCTCGAACGCGTCTGCCAACTCTTCTATGCGGTTGCCCAATGCCGTCGTGCCTCCATGTGCATGCGGTGGTGTGCCCTTGTGTGAGCCGGGTTCATTGTGAACCGTGTTAATAGTATAACATGGTTTACTTTTATGTCAAGCGAGCGATCCCAAAGAAGTCGCCTGCCTCCTCCATGTGCTTTCGGAGGTTCTCGATGTTCTCGAAGATGATGTTGTCGCAGTACTTGAGGGCGCGCTCGATGTCCTCTTTCGTCTGGACAGTCCAGCCGAGGACAGGGAGGCCGAGTTCGTCGCGGAAGCTCGCGATGCGGCGATTCGGAAAACTGCCGATCTCGAAGGAGATGAAGTCTGGCTTCGCGATGAAGAAAAGCCGCGCGTTGCGCACAGCCTCCTTTTTCAGGAACATGAGCCTGAGATCCTCGAACTTCGAGGACAGCAGCCCGCAGAAGATAGACGGGTCGATTTTCTTCACTTGGCGCACGGCGAGCGGATTGAAGGACTGAACCGCGTATGAACCGTCGTAGCCGCTGAGCATGTCGCAGACGACACGTTCGATGCCCTTTGAGCCACGGTTGCGCTTGATCTCGACGAGAATGGGAACCGCGCCACCCACGAAGTGCAGGAATTCGGCGAGCGTCGGGATGCCGTATTCTGTCCCCTCGAGCCGAAGCCCCCGTAGGTCTTTGTGCCGCAAGCGCGTGAGGCGCTTCTTGACTCCTGTCATGCGCAGCAGGTTGTCGTCGTGGAACAGGACGGGGACACCGTCCTGCGTCAGCTGCACATCGATCTCGATGGAGCAGCCCGCCTGCATGGCAGCCGCGTAGGCAGGCATGGAGTTTTCGGGGATGCCATCGCCATAAAGCCCCCTATGCGCGATGGGTCGCGAGAGGATCCGTTCCCGGTTCTGTGCTTTCTTGTGTTCTCTCTGCCTTATCATAATGTAAAGAGTTTACCGCTCCAGGCGGGCGAATACAAGTTCACTGACGTAAAAAAAAGATGTAAATCGGATTAAATTGGCTGAAGGCAGGTGCGCAGGCTTGCGCGATGCGTGCGTTTGGCAAGCACCATCGCCGAATGTTCCACTCCCGACACTGCTGATTTTTCTTGCGCGGCGGGCATGTTTTCCTGTACAATTGTATTGTTGTCGGCGTAAGATATTGGGTCTTGCATGACAACGCTGAGGGGTTCCCTAGGAGACGAAGGAACAGGGAATTAGGGATTGAGAAATCATAGCATCCTGAAAACCATTATTGTCCCGTTGCTTGCGGTGCTGGTGCTGGGCGTTGCATCGCAAACTTTTCTTGTATCCAAGACGACGATCGACTCTGCGGATGCCGTCTCGCTTCGCATGGCTGAGGACGGCACCAACCGTTACGTCAGCCTCTTCGAGCAGGTCGGGCTTGAGAGCTATTCCATCCCGACGATGCTTGCCTACGCCATAGAGAGCGTGGCCTTAAAACCTGGTGGGCGCGGGCTTGCGGTGGAGCACATGAAGGAGCAGCTCCATGCAAGTTCGGACGTCGTCGGGATCTGGGCATGCTATGAACCGGATGCCTTCGACGGCCCGGACGAGGTGCAAGCGTCCCAGCGTCCCTATGAAAACCATGAGGGGCGCTTTGTCCCGAACATATATACAGCCTCCGAGTCGGGCAGCATCACGGTCGCCCACCTGGCCGACTTCGACGACCCCGAACGAGGAGCCTATTATCAAAGGACGAAGTCCACGCAGAAGCCTTCTGTGACCGGTCCCTTCCTCTATGAGGCGGGGGGGGCGGACCGGATGTTTTGCACGATTGCCGTCCCCATCTTCCGTAGCGGTCTCTTCGTCGGCGCGGCGGGTGTCGACATTTCGCTCGATGCCCTCGCCGGCATGGTGGCTGCGGACAGTATGCTCGGAGAGGGCTATTTCTTCGCCGTGACCGGTGAGGGGGACTTCATCGTCCCGCCCTCCCCTGCACAGCTGCTGCACCCCTACACCGAAACATGGATGGGCATGTTCGAGCAGCAGATCGAAGAACTGCTGGATGGAGGCAGCATGCAGCAGTTGCGCGTCGTCGACCCGGGCATCGGTGAAGAAGTGATCTTTACAGCGGGCTCTGTCCACTTCGCGCGCGCCGAAACACCTTGGATCATAGGCAGCATCATGCCCATCTCGGACGTGAATGCGCCTGCGAAGTCGTTGACGCTGACCATCCTCGCCATTGGTGTCTTCCTCATCTTGCTTGTCTCCGCCCTCATCCTGTTCGTCATCAGGAAAAACTTGGGTGAACTGCCCACCCTAACAGGTGTGGCAGAAAAACTGGCGGACGGTGACATCAACGTTCGGCTGAGCCGCGTGCCCGCCGACAAGACGGCGAACGAGATAGACCGGCTCAAACAGTCCTTCGAGCGCCTGATACGCCAGACGCAGGTGCAGGTAGCCGACGTGCAGCGCGTCGCCAGTGGCGACTACAGCTTCGAGATCACTCCCCAAGGCGAGCACGACCTACTGGGCATCGCCCTCAGCCAGATGGTCGGTGCCCTGAACGAGATGCACCAGGGGCTGACAAAGGCGCGGCATGCCGCCGAACGTGAGCGCGAAAAGGCAGAGAAGGCGAACCGGGCGAAGGACATCTTCCTGGCGCAGATGAGCAATGAGATGCGCACACCGCTCAACGCCGTGATCGGGTTGTCGGAGCTGCTCCTCGAGGAAGGCAATCCGTCAAGTGATAACCTTGACGCAGAAGCGAGGGCGGACATCGAGGAGATCTACGCATCCGGTGTTGCGCTGCTCAGCCTCGTCGGGGACATACTCGACCTTGCACGCACGAATTCCGGAGATCTGCGTCCCATCTCTGCGGAATACGATGTACCGAGCATCATCAACGACACGATGACGATGAACGCCCTGCACATAGGGAACAAACCATTGGATTTCAGGCTGGAAGTGGACGAGACGATCCCGAGCAGGCTTTGCGGTGATGCCCTGCGCATCAAGCAGGTCTGGAGCAACCTGCTCGACAACGCATTCAAGTTCACGAAGAAGGGCAGCGTGGTCTTCCGGGTCTCCTGGAAGAAGAGCACGGACGACGAAAGCGTCTGGCTCTTGGCAGAAGTGGAAGACACGGGCATCGGGATCCGCAAGGAGGAGCTCGGCAAGATCTTTTCCGAGACCGAAAAGGTCGCTTCAGAGCTGAAGACGAGGTACCGCGGCACCGGCATAGGCCTACCTCTCGCGCGCCGCCTGACCGAGCTGATGGGCGGAACCATAAGCGCGGAGAGCGAGTACGGGAAGGGGAGCCTGTTCCGCATCAGCATCCGGCAGCAGCGCGTCTCGTCCGCCCCGATCGGGCAGCAGGTCGCCGAGGCGCTCACGCACTTCCGGCATGCGGCGGACAAGAGGCTGCGCGGAGAGCGTATCATCCGCCCCGACCTTTCCCACGCGCGCGTCCTCGTAGTGGACGACGTATCCACAAACCTCACCATCGCCAAGGGTCTCCTGAAACCCTACCGCATGGTGATCGACACAGCTAGAAACGGGCAAGAGGCGGTAGAACTCGTCCGGTGTGGCGTACCGAAATACGATGCCATCTTCATGGATCATATGATGCCCGAAATGGACGGGGTCGAGGCAGTGCGTATCATCCGCGAGGAAATCGGCACAGATTATGCCGCTTCCGTCCCCATTATCGCCCTCACTGCAAATGCCCTGGAAGGCAGTAAGGAGATGTTCCTGCGTAGCGGTTTCCAGCACTTCCTTGCAAAGCCCATTGACGTGCTTGCGCTCGACGCGGCTGTACGCAGGTGGGTGCTGGGCGTGGACAACAGCACAGAGAGCGCACAGACCAGGCTCTCCTTCGATGCCGCAGCGCCTTCCGCGCCCATCGCATCCCTCCCGCCCTCGCCCCCTGCTCCCACGAACCCTACCATTGAGAGACCGACCCGCCAGACACCTGACAGCGAAACGCTCTCAGACCTCCTGCGCGCCTGCATGCTCTTCGATGTCGAGAGGATGAACAACGCCCTCGCGGCGCTCGATATGTATCGGTACCGCGAGGGCGAAGGGTTGGTGCAGTGGCTCAAGGCAAAGGCCGCCGTCATGAGCTTCCGCGCGATGGCGGAACGCCTGCGCGAAGAGCTGCACAACTGACCGGGGCGCTATACGTTCTCCCGGATCGCCTCCTCGAAGAGATCCAGCCCCTTGGCGAGCTGCTCGTCCGTCACGCAGAGCGGGCAGAGGAAGCGGATGACGTTGCCGAACGTGCCGGCACTCTCGAGGACCAGCCCCTTCTGCACTGCTGTGTTTACGATCTTGCCGACGATCTCTGCGTTCGGTGTCTTCTTTGCGTCCTTGACGAACTCGATGCCCATCATCGCACCCGTGCCGCGCACGTCGCCGATGACATCGAAGCTGTCCTTCCACTGGCCGAAGCGCTTCATGCAGACATCCGCGATCTTCAGAGCCTTGCCGGGGTAGTCGTCGCGCTCCATGACCTCGAGGACCTTCAGCGCCGCCGCACAGGCGACCGCGTTGCCGCAGTACGTCCCACCGATCGTGCCGCCGGGCACCTTGTCCATGACCTCCTTCGAGGCGACGACACCCGAGAGCGGCAGCCCACCCGCGACCGACTTCGCGAAGGTCATGATGTCAGGCTCGCAGCCTGCATCCTTGTAATACTCCGAGGCGAACATGCGCCCGCTGCGTGCAAAGCCCGTCTGCACCTCGTCCGTAACCAGCAGGATGCCGTTGTCGTCGCAGATCTTCCGCACGGCTTTGACCCACTCGAGCGGCGCGGGGATGAAGCCGCCCTCGCCCTGGACAGGCTCGAACACGATGGCTGCCACGTACTTCGCGGGGCTGTGCGTCTCGAAGACGGACTCGAGCCGCTCGATGTAGAAGTCCACTGCTTCCGCCTCACTCATGCCCTGCGGGGCGCGGTAGAGGTAGGGGAACTCGGCACGGTAGATGCCG
>JAITHG010000205.1 GCA_031280075.1 Eubacteriales Family XIII. Incertae Sedis bacterium
CCTGCCTCATTTCTGCATTTATTACACAATAAGCCCGGACCTTCAAGAATCGGGCGCCTCTTCCTGTCTACGACAGCTCTACTATTATACACGTTTCAGGGCGATTTTCAACCAAAAACCATAAAAGAAAACCCGCAACCGTTTTGATTGCGGGACTCCCGTGGTCGGAGTGGCGCGATTTGAACGCGCGGCCCCTTGACCCCCAGTCAAGTACTCTAACCAAGCTGAGCTACACCCCGACGGGTCTGCCGACGCGGGGACGGTGTCGCCCTCGCACTGACAGCAAAAAAGATTATACCTTCAATGGACGCGCTTGTAAACCCTTTTTTTATCATGTATAATATGGACAAATGCGTATTTTCAGGCACTTCTGCCCATCGATGCGCAAGCGAATCTTGGAAGAAAGGAGTTACGGGCCATGGAAAGCAGCGGCACAGGACCTGCCGGCCACAGTAGCGACAGCTATCACCCTTGCATCAGGATGCGGCCCGTGACGGCACGCCCCCGGCTTCCCCGCTGATCCTGCAGGGAAGCGCAGGCTTCCATCCGTCCGCGTCCTGACAGCGCCGCTTGGCGCAAGGAAAGGAGGCAACCGATGGAGACCGACAAGGACTTGACCCTGGAGGAGACCAGGGAGGAAACGCGGGCGGAGATCATCCGTCTGCTCGACGCGAAGAAGTACATGCATGCGCGCGAGGAAATCCTGAAACTGAACACCGTCGATGCCGCCGAAGTCATCGAGTACACCCTCGAGGATCTCGGTCTAGAAATGGGTGCCATCCTCTTTCGCATGTTGCCGAAGGACGATGCAGCCGAGGTGTTTTCGCACCTCCCGCCGGACGACCAGCTCGCCATCACAAAGAAAATCACGGACAAGGAGCTCGTCAAGATCATCGACGAGATGGACTTCGACGACATGATCGATGTCCTCGAGGAGCTGCCTGCCAACGTCGTGGACAAGATCCTCGAGCGTAGCAGCCCCGAGGATCGCAGGCTGATCAACACCTTTCTCAATTATCCGGAAAACAGCGCGGGCAGCCTCATGACGCCCGATTATATCACACTCAAACGCAGCTGGACGGTCGGGCAGGCGCTTGCGCACATCAAGGAAGTGGGCATGGACAGCGAGACGGTCTACACCTGCTATGTCAAGGATTTTGGCAGGAAGCTCATCGGCATCGTCTCGCTGCGGAGCCTTGTGACGCAGGACGCGGGCGTGCCCATCGAGCAGCTCATGGTCGCCGACTTCGTCTCCGTCGGCGTGCTTGAGGATCAGGAGGCTGTCTCTGAGGCGTTCACGCGGTACGGCTTCCTTGCCATCCCCGTCGTGGATCGCGAAAACCGCATCGTCGGCATCATCACGGTGGACGACATCCTCGGCGTCATCGAGGAGGAGACGACGGAGGACATCGAGCGCATGGGCGGCGTCATCGGGTCGGACGACCGGGAATACTTGGACACGAGCGTGTTCCGGCACTTCCGCAACCGTTTCCCGTGGCTCATCCTGCTGATGTGCTCGGCGATGCTGACCGGCATCGTCATCGGGCGTTTTGAGATCCTGCTCTCCGATGTCGTAAGCCTGGCGATGTACCTGCCCCTGCTCATGGGTACGGGGGGGAACAGCGGCAGCCAAGCCTCGACCCTCATCATCCGAGGGCTTGCGCTCGGCGAGGTGGAGATGCGCGATGCCTTGCGCGTCCTGTGGAAGGAGTTTCGCATCAGCCTTATGCTCGGGGTCTGCCTGAGCGGCATCAACCTCTGCAAAATCGTCTTCCTCGACCGGCAGGGGCTCGCCGTCGGGCTGACGGTCTGCTGCGCGCAGATCCTCGTCATCTGCCTTGCCAAGTGCATCGGCGGTATGCTGCCCCTGCTCGCGAAGCGCATCGGAATCGACCCAGCGCTCATGGCGGCGCCGCTCATCTCGACGCTCACGGACACCTTCGCCTGCCTCATCTACTTCTCGCTTGCCACGCTTGTCTTTCAGACACTGCTGGTCTAATGGAGGAAAGAGGAGATATGGGAATCAATTTGGAAACCATCACGGCGAACGATGTGCGGCTGCTTCTGAAGAGGCGGCCGAAGGACAGCCACAAGGGGAGCGCCGGGCGCGTCCTCGTCATCGCGGGCAGCCCGGGCATGGCGGGGGCGGCTGTCCTGTCCGCCAAGGCTGCGCTGAAGAGCGGCACGGGGCTTGTCAGCGTGTCGATCGAGGAAGGGCTTTGGTCGATCGTCCAGGTTGCGGAACCCTGCGCCATCTGCGTGGGTAGAGGTTTTGCGCGCAGCGGACTACAGAACGGAGCTGAAGTCGGCTGGTTGCCCCAAGGCGGGGATTGCGTCCTGGACGGCTACGATGCCATCGCCATCGGCCCGGGGCTCGGCACGGGGGATGCCGAGCAGGCACTGGTGGACTGTGTGCTGCGCCGCTATCGCGGCAGGCTCGTCCTGGACGCGGACGCGCTGAACATCCTCGCCCGGCGGGACATGCGCCCGGCGGAATCGGATGCGGAGGTCATCATCACCCCCCACCCCGGCGAGGCGGGGCGGCTGCTTGCGTGTGGAAGCGGCGCTGTCAACGCCGACCGGGCGGATGCCGTGCGCAGGCTCGCCGATTACTGCGGCGGCACGGCTGTGCTGAAGGGACATGAGAGCCTTGTGTGTGCGGGCGGAGTGCAGGCGGGCGGAGTGCAGGCAGGCGCGCCTGGCACGGTCTGGCTGAACCCGACGGGCAACCCCGGCATGGCGACCGCAGGGAGCGGGGACGTGCTGACGGGCGTTGTTGCCGCCTTTGCAGGCATGGGGCTTTCCGCGTCGGACGCGGCGCGCGCCGGTGTATATGTGCATGGGCTTGCCGGGGACAGGGCTGCGGAACGGCTGGGGGAATACGGGCTCACCGCCATGGACATCGCGGGCGAACTGCCCTTCGCGATCAGGCAGGTGCAGGCTGGGGGATAGGACGGGATCTGGTTCGTGGGGTTATGCCCTTGGATGCGTCCGGTCGTAGACATCCTTGATCTTGTTCTTCGATACGGACAGGTAGATCTGCGTTGCCGCCAGGTCTTCGTGCCCGAGCAATTCCTGTAATGATTTCAGGTCTGCCCCGTTCTGTACCATATGTACGGCGAAAGAGTTGCGCAGGGTCTGGGGTGTGATCTTCC
>JAITHG010000243.1 GCA_031280075.1 Eubacteriales Family XIII. Incertae Sedis bacterium
TTTTCCTCCCGCAAGGTCTACACGTGGAGCTTCTTGATCACGAACGAATCGGGGGCGTATTACAGGATGGACATCGCCGACACCACGTATGTCGCCACCGGCGACAAATACAAAATCCGCGCGAAGTACGAGCAGGAGATCGGCACGGTCTACCCCGAAGCGGAGATCACAGCGGATTTCTTTACGCGCTCGAGCTCCACGGCGGAGTGGAAGCCTCTTGCCGGCAAGCACGTGGTATGGTCTGTGTCGGGCAGTGGCACGTCGGGCACGCAGGGCTGGGCGAGCCGCAGGCTTTCGGTCGACCCGGGTATGATCGCGACAAACGGGCAGCAGCTGACCTATACGGTGCAGTCCTCGTGGACGGCGCATCAGAGCACCTATCCCTACCGCTATTTCGTGGAGTCCCTGCCAGGGGAGCCCTATCAGGTCTCGCGGTCGGGCATCTGCTATGCCCTGATGGACGAGTACAGCCAGGATCTCTACAGCTCCACCCTCTCCGCCAAGTCCATCGCGGGGCTGACCCCGCAGGGCACCACGCCCGTGCGCTATGCATACGATGAGGACAACGACCTCTGGAAGGCTGTCTCCAATGGGAAATATTATTGTTTCTTCTATAAGCGGCTGAGCTACAACTTGGTCTTCAACGGGAACCGCCCCGACGCGGCGACCGGACAGATCGTGGGGCTTCCCGGAACCCGGCAGGTGCGCTACGGCGCGAACATCGGCCCTGCCCCGGAGGATCCCACGCTGGACAAGTATGTCTTTGAGGGGTGGTACCGCGACGCGGAATTCCGGGAAGCATTCGAATTCGGCGTGCCCATGCCCAACGCCCCGCGCACAGTCTTTGCGAAGTGGACATCCACGGAGTTCACGCTGACCTTCTTCGACCGGCTCGGGGGCACGCAGGTCACGGAGCGAACCTCGGCTGCCGGTGAGTTCATCGACTTCACGGACGAACAGCTCTTCCAGCCGGATGAGGCGGTGGACGGCAAGGGGCAGTTCCTCGGATGGACGTGGTACGTCGGCAACATCTATACGGACTTCTTCCCGCGCACGCCCATCCACGACAACTACCAGCTCTACGCGACTTGGAAGACAGACGGCTTCGCCATCCGGTATGAGGCGGGGGACGGCTCGCTCGGCACGCATCCGGGGACGGACGGCACGAGCTACAGCTACGGTGACAACGCGGTGCTGTCGGACGGGTCGGGGCTCATTCCGCCTCCGGGCAAGACCTTCTTCGGGTGGCTGGAGACGGTCGGAGACGGCAAGCTCCATTTTGCCGGTGAGACGGTCGAGGTCAAGCGCGACCTGGCCTTCACGGCCGTTTTCGCAGCACCGAGCGAACTGAACGAACTGATCTACCATGCGAATTATCCGGACGATACAGATGCCGAACAGGTGGCACTGATCCCCGATGAGCTGACGGACTCCGTGCTGCTTGCTGGCGCACTCTTCACCTTCGGCGATTGGCAGCTCGTGGGCTGGGCGTGGGACAAGGACGCGGGGGAGGCGGATTTCGAATTGGGCGAATCCCAGGTGGACATCGGGGACGACGATGAGGTCCACCTCTACGCGGTCTGGCAGAGACCCTCGTATTCCTTTACAGTCGAACACTTCATGGAGGGCGCAGCCAAGCCCTTCGACCGCGTCGTCTACGAGGGCGTGTTGGCTTGGCAGGACATCACGTATGTGAGTGCCAGCGCCCTTCTGCAACCCGGTTACTCCCGCGCGTCCGAAACCGGGTTGCCCTTCCAGGTCGTGGACAACAGCGCGGTCGTGCAGGTCTATTATTCGGAGGATGTCTATACGATCCACTACGCGCTGGGCGGCGGGACGAACGCGATAGACAATCCGGAGACCTACAGTGTAACGCAGATGCCGCTCAGCATCGACGACCCCGACCGCGAGGGCTTTGACTTTGCGGGCTGGCTGTCGGAAGAACTGGAGCTCGCCGTGCCGGTGGCAGGGCTGGACATCCCCGACGGGACGACCGGAAACATCACTTTGACCGCGCAGTGGACGCAGGTGTCCATCCCGCCGCAGTTCCCGCCCGATGCCATCCTGCGCGTCATCCACACCTACACGCTGGACGAAAAGCCGAAGGGCAGCCTTGACGGCGGACATGTCTACGCGGCATCCGGCGTGCCCTTCGACCTGGGGACGTTGGTGCGCGCCGAGTACGGTGGGCAGGAATATGTCCATCACGGCATCCTGGTCGCGGAATCGCCCGACGAGGCGACGGGCACGGCGCTGAAGCCCGGCGACCACTATACGTTTGCGCCCGGGCAGTACTACGTCGTGAAGCTGGACTATTCGCACACGACCCCGGCGCTGCCGAGCACGCCGGGCAAGGTGGATCCTCCGCCCGCTTCAAAGCCGGATCCAGGATCGGATCCGAAGCCCAAGCCGGACAAGCCGGCCGTAGACCCTGCACCGGAGAAGCCCTCTGCGGGCACGAAACCGGGCAACGACAGGCAGCCGCCCAATGAGGACTCGGGTTTGGGCGGGCAGGACAATGGGATCCGTGAAGAAGACGCAGGCGACTTCGACCACGGCGGACAAGGCTCCCAAGGCGGTGGGCAGTCTGACGCGCCGCAGGGCATGCAGCCGGACAGCACGCTGGGGGGAGAGACCGGAGGTGCGGATGGCGGCGCGGGCACAGCCGGTCTACCGGTCGAAACTGAAGGGGTACCAAAGCCTCTGGACGGCGTGGGCTACCCTGCCGCCATGTCGCGGATGCTCGAGGCACAGACGGGCAACTTGGCGCATGACATTAGGCAGGGATACATCCCGGTCGGAACACTGTATGGGAAGGGCATGTGGGGGCTGCTGAACCTTCTGCTCTCCCTGCTGGCAGTCATCCTCGCTGTCCTAGAGCTGCTGATTCTGCAAAGGGACAGAGCACAGGCAAGGGCGAGGGCGAGGCTCAGATCCCGGGAAGGCAGTTCGGCGCACTACGACGAAGACAGGCATGGGTACGCTGCCACGAAGGTATTCTCCTTTGCGATCTGTGCAGCGGGTCTCCTGACGCTGTTCGTATGGCTGCTTCTGGACCCACTGGATCAGCCTGTGGCGATCATTAACCGTAACACACTGTTTGTCACCCCATGTTTTGTCATGCAGGCGGTGCTGTTTGGCAGCCACTTTGTGCGGTCGCGCACAGGCAAGCGCGCGTAGCGCATAGCGCATAGCGCGCGCCAGTCGCAAGAGCGCATCACAGCGCGTCGAAGCGCCGCGCACCGGCTGTCCTGAGCCACGCGCCCAGCACGCCCGCGCAGGCGGCGAAGACCAGCGCGCAGACCCACAGGAAGGCCGCGACAGCAAGGACGTGACGCAGCAGGAACGCGTACAGCAACACGAGCACGACGACCATAGCCATGCCGCCGAACAGGGAGAGCATGGCGGACAGTCCCTGCTTGACCACGAAGATCTCGTTCGTCCAGCCGAAGTTCGGGAAGCGGAGGTTGACGACAAGCCCGATGGCTGCCATCATCGCGATGGATGCCTGCGGGAGCAGAAAGAGCAGCAGCCAGTCCGAGGCACCCTCGGCGACGGCAAATCCCGCACAGAGCGACGCGAGCGCGCAGGGCAGCGACACGGTGAGCAGATGCACGCAGTACTTCGCGAGCAGGATCGTCCCGGACGGCACCGGGATGCTGCGGACGATCCACAGATGCCTGCCCTCGAGCGACACGAGGGAGGCGCTGAGATTGCACATGGAGGCGAGGAGCACGAGGGTGCCGGCGCAGAGAGCGGGCAGCCCCACGCTGCCCAGGGCGGGGGCAAACGACAGGAGAAGGGACACGAGATCCGCCTGTTTCACGAGCAGGAAGATGGATAATACGACCATGAACAGCGCGCCGATCGTGGTGTTGAGCACGACGGTCGGGCGGCTCCAGTACTGCGCGAGCTCCTTCCGGAGCAGCGCACGCAGCGCGCCCACAGGGGTAGCCGCCTTTTCCCGGTACTCCACCCGCGCCGTGCCTCGGTTTGTGATCAGGACTTTCCGGTATCCCCTCCCGAGCAGCACGATGGTGAGGGCGAAGGGCACGGCAGACCAGAGCACGAAGAGCAGCAGCCCCGAGAGGCTCTGGTCTGCCGCACCTGTGCCGAAAGCGTAGAACGGGGGCATCGCCTGCCGGAACGCCGCCGCGATCTCCTCCCCGCGCTGGACGAGTTCGCCCAGGAAGCGCTGGAGGTTCATATAGAAGTAGAAATAGGCGAACAGGAAGGCGACCGACAGCACGAGGGTCACGATGTTCTTGCGCCGCAGCCGCGCGGTGAGCAGCCCGAT
>JAITHG010000181.1 GCA_031280075.1 Eubacteriales Family XIII. Incertae Sedis bacterium
GAAGCGGCGGACTTCCTCAGCGCGAGTGCGCACAAGATCCACGGGCCCAAGGGGGTCGGTCTGCTCTGTGCGCGCCGCCCCGAAGCGGCGGATGCGCTCATCCTCGGCGGAGGGCAGGAGGGCGGTCTGCGCTCCGGCACGGAGAACACGCCCGGCATCGCGGGCTTCGGCACAGCGGCGGAGGAAGCGGCAGCCGCGCTCCCGCAGGCGGCGGAACATGTGGCACGCGTCCGCGCGCGGCTGCTCGCAGGCATTGTGGACGGGATCCCGGACATCCGCATCGTCAGCCCAGAGAAAGCGGCGACAGACGGACACCCCGGCTGCTGCTCCCCGTACATCCTGAGCGTGTCCTTCCTCGGGACGCGCGGAGAGGTGCTCCTGCATGGGCTGGAGAGCGTCGGCATCCACGTCTCAACCGCCTCCGCCTGCGCTTCGATCGGGCGGGCAGGCAGGGGCGGACCGGGCGCAAAGAACGCAAAGAGCCACGTGCTCGCCGCCATGGGCATCCCGGACAGGGAGGCGGAAGGCGTGCTGCGCTTCAGCTTCAGCAGGCACAACACGATGGAAGAGATGGACTGCGTCACGGAGCGGCTGAAGGATGCCGTTGGGCGATTCCGCAAAATCGGGAGCTTCCGATAGATCAAAAGACAGGGGGACAGACCATGGACAACGACAAAAGCATTGAGGGCAACAAAAGCACCACCCGCATCCTCATCATCCGCTACGGCGAGATCTCACTCAAGGGCATGAACCGCCCGTGGTTCGAGCGCGCCCTGGAAGGACGCGTGCGCAGCGCGCTCGCAAAGCTGGCGACGGCGGCGGGCAAGACAGGCGCGGCAGCCATGGAGGGCATGACGCTCACACGCGACGGCGGGCTCATGATCCTCGCGCCCGCAGACGAGACCGCGCGCACCCTGCCCCTGCCCGAAGAACAGCTCATCCGGCAGATCACGAAGGTCTTCGGCGTGGCATCCGTCAGCCCTGCCCTGCGCCTGAGGGACAGGCATGTCGAGGCGATCGCCGCAGCGGCGACGGACTTCCTGCGCGACCGCCTGCCGTCCGAGGCAGGCACGCAGGCGGGCATAGCAGCGGGCGACGCAGCCCCCGTCACCTTCAAGATCTTCGGCAAGCGAACCGACAAGTCCTACCCGATCCCCTCGCCCCAGCTCGCGTCGCGCATCGGCGCGGCCGTCCTGGACGCGCTTGCCCCGCGCGTGCGCGTGGATATCAATAATCCTGATGTCGCCCTCTACGTCCACCTGCGCCAGCATGATGTCTTCCTCTTTGACGAGAAGCACGGGGGCTTCGGCGGGCTGCCGCTCGGCACGAACGGGCGCGGCATGCTGCTGCTCTCCGGTGGCATCGACAGCCCGGTCGCCGGCTGGCTTATGGCGAAGCGCGGCATGGGGCTTGAGGCGGTGCACTTCCATTCCTATCCGTATACGAGCGAACGCGCGCAGGAAAAGGTGGAGGAACTGGCAACCATCCTCGCGGGCTACTGCGGGCGCTTCCGCCTGCACGCGATCAACCTGCTCCCCGCGCAGGAGCGCATCGCGCGCGAATGCCCCGAAGAGTTCATGACCCTGCTCGTGCGCCGCTTCATGATGCGCATCGCGGAACGGCTCGCCACGCAGCACGGCGCGGGCATGCTGATCACGGGAGAGAATCTCGGGCAGGTCGCAAGCCAGACGGCAGAGGCGCTCGTTGTGACCGATCAGGCGGTGTCCCTGCCCGTCATGCGACCGCTCATCGCCCTCGACAAGACGGACATCATCGACAAAGCGATCGAGATCGGCACCTATGAAAAATCCATCGAGCCGTATGAAGACTGCTGCACCGTCTTCCTGCCGAAGCACCCTGCCACGCGCCCGCACCTGGCGGACATCTTTGAGGCAGAGGCAGCCCTCGGCAGCGCAGCAGACATCGCCGCATTGGAAGCCGAACTAATAAAAACGGGCGAGGCAGTCTGGGTGAAGTGACTGCCCGCCCGTATGGAATGTGCGCGTTCGCTCTGAGCCTAGCTCACGATGCCCTTCGCAAACTCCGCCGCCGAGGCAGCGTTGTCCGTGAAACCGTCCACGCCGATCTCGTCCGCGTAGCCCTGCGTGATGGGCGCGCCGCCGACCATGATCTTGACATTGTCGCGTATGCCTGCGGCCTTCGTGGCATCCACGACATTGCGCATCTCGCCCATAGTCGTCGTGAGAAGGGCGGAGAGGGCGATGATGTCGGCACCGTTCTCCTGCGCAGCCTTGACGAGGTCTTCCTCAGGCACGTCGGTGCCGAGGTCGAGCACCTCGAAGCCATTCGCCTCGAGCATGAGCTTGACGAGGTTCTTGCCGATGTCGTGCAGGTCGCCCTTCACCGTGGCGATCACGACCTTGCCGGCGCTCGTCACGCCTTCTTCCTTGAACTTCTCCTTCAAGACGGTCGTCGCCTCGTTGAGCGCGTTCGCAGACATCATGACCTCGGGGATGAACGCGTCCCCGCTGACAAACCGCTCCCCGACGATGCCCATGCCGCCGAGCAGCCCTTCGTCAAGGATTTTCTGCGCCGCGACACCTTCGTCCAGCGCAGCCTTGACGCACTCCAGTGCTTCGTCTTCGTCGCCGTCCTGGATCGCAACTGAGATTTTTTCGAGAATATCGGACATTTCATTCCCTCCTTATTTCTTGATGTCGTAGATTTCGGGGCGCAGGGACTTCGATGTGCGGACACCGTTCTCGAAGAATTCCTGCTCGTCCTGCGGCAGCGCGTCGATCGCCTTGCTGAACTTGTCGAGCTGCTTCACTTCCTTGTCGGAGAGCTGCAGCCGCTTGTCGTCATAGCCTTTGCGGAGTGCGGCGGCAGCCAGGGCGGCGGCAGCCTTCGTGCGCGCAAAGTAGTTGTCCGGGACCTTGACGAGCTCCTTGGCGATGCCGAGCACGATGTCGGGGCGCAGGATGTAGGCTGTCGCATTCAGCTGGCTGTCCGAATCCGCATGCAGGTCGCGGAGCAGCAGGGCGGTGTCCCTGCCGCGCTTTGTCGCCTCGTTCATCAGGCGGACATCGTAGACCAGCTGCTCGAAGGAACAGACCTCCGAGAAGTCGGCGAGCAGACGGATGTGCTGGATGGACTCGTTCGACCAGAGGTCGGAGAGGCACATGGCGACATTGCCGATGTGTGACAGGTGCGCGACGGCAGCCGTGCGCCCTTCCGTCGCGATGGGCGTGCCGGTGATGGCCTTGACGTAGACGCACTCATAGCCGCAGTCCTTGCTCGGCCCCTTCGCGCCGACCTGCACTGCCACAAGCGTGCGGACAGCGGCGACGACGCGGTCGATGGCG
This sequence comes from Eubacteriales Family XIII. Incertae Sedis bacterium, assembly GCA_031280075.1. The sequence continues at coordinate 3,327 of JAITHG010000181.1, forward strand.
GCGAACACGTCCGGGATGTAGTGCTTGTCGGCGAGGACCATGGAGGTGTTCGCGAAGCCGCACGCCGTGTCGCCCGAGGGGACGACACCGTGGCTGTCCGCGATCTTCACGATCTCCGTCCAGAGCTTCTCCATGTCCGGGCACGCGAGCGCGCTGTACGAGAAGAGGAGCTTGCCGATGTCTGTGTACATCAGAGCCTCGTCGTGGACATCCTTGCCGCCGACCGACTCGATGGCGAGGAACTCCGCGCCCGCCTTGGCGCTGCCCTCGAAGGTCTCCAGAACGGAATCCCAATGCTTGCCATGCCACATGTGCTCAAGGTCGCGCCCCTCGCGGATGTCCACGGGCGTGATGCGGACTGCGCCCTTCGTGCCGTGCTTCGCCTCGTTTTCCTTGACGATATCCACGACAGCCTTGCAGATCTCGATGCCCCACTTCGGGTTGAAGGTCGTCGGCGGCAGCAGCTCGATCTCCGCGACGAAACCGGGTGCCTGCAGGACGTTTGCACGCTCGCTGATGCCGGTGGCGATCTCTTTGTAGATGCGGACGACCTCGGGGAATGTCTCCTCCGTGATCAGCATCGTGGGCAACGTGAAATTGACCTCGGGGTAGAGTGTCCCACCACCGATGGTCATCCCGTTCTTCAGCGTAACGGGGTGCACCGCGTTCGCGTATACGAAATCTTCCAGTCGGTCATACGCAACGGCGTTGTAAGAAATTTTTCCCATCAGACCCTCCTTTCAGGGATGATAGCTCCTGGCGACGATATCGTCGTCCATTAATAGGCTACCGCCCCCCGCAAAGAGCGTCTTGCACAAAGTCCGTTTTTTTTAGGAGTTATTACCCCGACAGCCAAAAATAGTAAGCACCTAAGCATTCTTCCCCATGAGGCGGCAGCGGTACAGATGAGGGGGCTTGCCCTCCTGCCGCTTGAACACGCGCGTGAAGTAGCTCTGGTCGGAAAACCCCACCATCCCCGCGATGTCGGCGAGGTTGATGGCTGCGTTCTGCATGAGAGCCTTGCTCTGCTCGATGCGCACCTTGTTGAGGTATTCCTTGAACGTGTAGCCCGTCTCCGCCTTGAACAGCGTGCTGAAATGCGCAGGGCTGATGTAGATGCGCTTTGCGAGATCCTGGAGCCGCAGGTTCCGGTTGTAGTTTCTATTAATATAATGGATGGTATCGCAGAGCGCCGCCGTGTGCCTGCCCGTCGGGTTCTTCAAGGAGAACACGGAGAACTCCTCGAGGATGCCGTTGAGCCACAGGACGATGTCCTCGATACAGTCGATCTCATAGATTTTTTTCGAATAACTGAACGTCAGCTCGGAGACTGCCTTGACATCCGCCCCGTCCCGGATCGCGGTGTTCGACAGGATGCCGATGAGCTCGATGACGCGGATCTTCACGAACTCGATGTTCTTCCCGCTGTGGAACAGGATGTGCCCGAGGATCTCGTTCAAGAGGGTCTTCGCCGGCAGGTTTTCCAGGACGGCAAGCGTGTTGACGAGCTGCCGGATCGCTACGAAGTCCCGCCCCCTGTTCTCGTTCGGGTAGGAATCCAGGTACTCCTGCAGCCGGTCGGCATCCATTTCCGTCGGCTCCGTGCGCACGTTGTCCGACAGGTGCACCGTGTTGACGAAGAGCTGTTCGGAGAGCATGTTGACGGTGGGCGCGGGGAAGACGGGGACGGTGGAGAGCTTGTCCGAGAGGATCTCCGGGTCGATGGCGGCACCGAAATGCTCCAGCTCGATATCGATGTAGTCCTCGTGGGATCGCATGAGCACCGGACCGCCGACCGCCGTGAGGTGGTGGGCACCCTGGAGCAGGATCGGGGATGCGAAGAACACGAATTTGCGGGGGCAGAGGAACACGTAGCGCCCGCCGAAGCGGTTTGCGAGATCCCCCCCGTACGCCATCGCGCGTCGGCACTTCTCCTCCATGCCGAGCAGCTTGGCGACATAGTTCAGGCAGGGCTGCGCCTCTCGGTAGGCAGGGGTGGAGAACTGCTCCGTCCCGTCCCTGTCTATGACGTGCACGCCAACGCCACAGATATCCGAAAAATCGCCGAGCGTATTGAATTTCATCGCCTCGATCCTTTCAAAAAAGTGATAGCCACGAATCAGTCCGGCTTCATTGTACACTCTTTGAATAGCGCGGTAAAGCAATATCCGGCACGGATTCGTCTTTCTTTTCACAAATGCGGATAAGGCAAAACAAGTCCAAAAAATACTGGGATAAGTGCAAGCCCAAAACCGTTTACGGGATCCATGTCGAAGTAGTATAATGACTGAATGAACCTTCCGCATTCCCGTCGCACTGGCCTGCCAAGCTGGGCGGCAACGCGGCGAAAATGCCCCGGAGAATCCCCGGCAGGCGAGTTGCTATCCAGAAACTGGCAGACAGAAAGGCGCGTACACATATGGATCCGATGCGGCGGTTGATCGAGACCGTAAAAGGCGGCGAGGAACTGGAGGTAAAGCTCCTGGTCGAGCGGATGCTCGAGGAGGGCGTGGCTCCCACAGACATCCTTTACGAAGGGTTGCTGCCAGCCATGGATGAGCTGGGTGCCGACTTCAGGAACAACGAGATCTTCATCGCCGAGGTGCTGAAAGCCGGGCAGGCATGGAACCAGGGCTGCGCCACGCTCCGGACGGTGCTCGTAGACGGCAGTGCGGAGCCACTCGGGCGCGTGCTGATCGCCACGGTGGAGGGCGACATGCACGACATCGGCAAAAACCTCGTCAGCGTGTTCATGGACTCCGTGGGCTTCGAGGTCATCGACCTCGGCGTGGACGTGACGCCGGACATGGTCGTGGATGCCGTTCGCACCCACAAGCCGGACATCCTAGCCATGTCCGCCCTGCTGACGGTCACGATGAAAAACCAGGAGCTGGTCATCAAGGCGCTGCAACAGGCAGGGCTGCGTGAGGGGCTCACCATCTTCGTGGGCGGCGCGCCCCTCACGCGCGAGTTCTGCAAGGAGATCGGCGCGGACTATTTCGAATCCGACGCGGTGGCCGCTGCAAAGTTGGCGCAGAAGCTGTTCGGCAAGCGCCGGAAGGGCACTGCGCGAAAATAAAAAAAAATTGATAGATTATTCACAAACCCCTTGCGTGCCCTATTCTATACTGCTACAATGATAAATGTTCAAAAATCGTCACTCTTGGAGGGGATAATCGAGCATTGATCTGCCATCCCGACGAAATTGGTTTTTCTGCATATGGAGGGTCTGGACGAAATGGATTTTACTACGTCTAAAGAACATGAATTTGTGAGGAAAATGGTGCGAGAGTTCGCGACAGCTGTCGTCGAACCGATTGCGGCGGATGTCGACAAGGAGCACCGGTTCCCGGAGGAGACCGTACGGCAGATGGCGCGCTACGGGCTGCTCGGCGTACCCTTCCCCAAGGAGTACGGCGGCACGGGCGGCGACAACCTCGCCTACGCCATCACCGTGGAAGAGCTGTCCCGCGCCTGTGCGTCGACGGGGGTCATCTGCTCTGCGCACACTTCGCTGTGCGCCTGGCCCATCTTCAACTTCGGGACAGAGGAGCAGAAGCAGAAATACCTCGTCCCACTCGCGAAGGGCGAGCAGCTGGGCGCTTTCGGGCTGACCGAGCCCAACGCCGGCACGGACGCGTCCGGACAGCAGACCCGCGCCGAGGACAAGGGCGACCACTGGCTCGTCAACGGCTCGAAGGTCTTCATCACGAACGGCGGCTATGCGGATGTCTTCGTCGTCATGGCGATGACGGACAAGAGCAAGGGCAACCGCGGCATCTCCTCCTTCATCGTCGAGAAGGGCTTCGAAGGCTTCTCCATCGGCAAGACCGAGGACAAGATGGGCATCTGCGGCTCGTCCACGACCGAGCTCGTGTTCCAGAACATGAAAGTCCCGAAGGAAAACATCCTTGGCGAAGTCGGCCAGGGTTTCAAAGTGGCGCTCTCCACGCTTGACGGCGGGCGCATCGGCATCGCCTCGCAGGCGCTTGGCATCGCACAGGGCGCGTTCGACGTGACGGTGGAGTACATGAAGTCGCGCAAGCAGTTCGCAAAGCGCCTGTCCGACATGGAGGCGCTGCGCTTCGAGGTCGCCGACCTCAAGACGCGCATCGACGCTGCACGCCTGCTCATCTACCGCGCTGCCAACATGAAGGACAGGCACGTGAACTACGGCCCCGAGTCCGCCATGGCGAAGCTCTTCGCCTCCGAGACCGCCATGCATGTCACGACGAAGTGCGTGCAGCTGCACGGCGGCTACGGATACACGCGCGACTACCCCGTAGAACGCATGATGCGCGACGCGAAGATCACGGAGATCTACGAAGGGACCTCCGAAGCACAGAAACTCGTTATTGCCGCCTCCGTGTTCGGAAAATAGACCGCCTTCCGAGGCTGCGGATTGACAGGGATTTAACGTTAAAAAACTGCCATAAACGTTAGAATATTAACGTTGGCGAAGTTTTCAAAATCCCTTGACATCGCTTCGTTTTCCATGAATAATGAGACGCGGAACCAAGGACGACTTTTCACAAGGAGGTTAGAACCAATGGCATTTAAGATCATCGTCTGCGCAAAGCAAGTGCCGGACACGAACGAAATCAAGATCGATCCGGTCACAAAGACGCTGGTGCGCGAAGGTGTGCCCAGCATCCTGAACCACGACGACGCAAACGCGCTCGAAGAGGCGCTCAAAATCAAGGATCAGTATCCAGATACCCACATCACCGTCATCACGATGGGACCACCGCAGGCGCAGGACATGCTCCGCGAATGCCTCGCGATGGGCGCGGACGATGCCGTCCTCGCCTCCGACCGGGCGCTCGGCGGATCGGACACCTGGGCGACATCCAACGCGCTCGCGGGTGTCATCCGCAAGCTCGGCGACTTCGACCTGCTCTTCGCGGGCAGGCAGGCGATCGACGGGGACACGGCGCAGGTCGGCCCCCAGCTCGCGGAGAAGATCGGCATCCCGCAGGTGACGTACGTGTCGGAGTTCTCGATCGACGAGGATCGCAGCACCATCACGGTCAAGCGCGCGCTCGAGGACGGCTACGAGCTCATCAAGATCAAGACCCCCTGCATGCTGACCGCCATCAAGGAGCTGAACGACCCGCGGTTCATGTCCATCGGCGGCATCTATGATGCCGTGCGCCACGAGATCCCGACCTGGACGGCTGCGGATCTGGGCGTGGATCCCGAGAAGGAGGTCGGTCTGCTGCCCTCCCCGACGAACGTCTACCGTTCGTTCACGCCCGCGCCGAAAGGGAAGGGTGTCATGATCGAGGCGGACACAGAACGGGAAATCGCCGAGAAGCTCCTCATCGGGCTGAAGACGAAGCACGCAATCTGACGGCGACGTAGGGAACAAAGGAGTAGACTGACATGGCAGTGAAAATCATAGACGAAAAATGTATCGGCTGCAAGCTTTGCCAGAAGGCGTGCCCCTTCGACGCCATCGACATGGTGGGCAAACTGGCGGTCATCAACGCGAAGTGCACCAACTGCAAGCAGTGCATCCCCGCCTGCAAGAAGCATCAGGCCATCTACGACGATGCGCCGGAGGACATCCCGGAGGTCGTCGACCTCAGCGCCTACAAGCACGTCTGGGTCTACGCGGAGCAGCGCGCAGGCAAGCTCATGAACGTGGCGCTCGAGCTGCTCGGCGAAGGGCGCAGGCTCGCCCGTGACCTCGGGGGCGGGGCGAAGGTCTACGCCGTCCTCATCGGCGCGGAAGAGCACGTAGATCCCCTCACGCAGGAATGCTTCGAGTACGGGGCGGATGCCGCCGTCGTCATCGGCGACCCGCTGCTCGCCCGCTACACGACGGACGGCTTCACGAAGGTCTTCACGGATGCGATCCGCGTACACAGACCCGAGATCGTCCTCTTCGGCGCGACGCACATCGGACGCGACCTCGCGCCCCGCGTCGCCGCCCGCCTGAACACGGGACTGACGGCAGACTGCACGCGCCTCGATGTCAAGGTGTCTACCTACATCGACTACGCCAACAAGAAC
>JAITHG010000240.1 GCA_031280075.1 Eubacteriales Family XIII. Incertae Sedis bacterium
GTGAGCGAATACTCCACCTCATAGTCATACGCGCCGACAGGCGCACCTGCTTTCGCATCGACGTAGAAAACATCCTCGCCGGGGAGGAACTCAAATCCGCCCTCGGCACGCAGTTTCCATGCGTGGTACGAAAAATAGCCCAAATCATGACCGGCGGCCATGACACGGATGTCGAATACTGTGGAGGGATCCACGACGGCTTCTCCCGCATGGATGAACCGGAGCTTCGCCTTGACACCCTCTAGCGCAGGGCCGTGGTTTGCCACGCCCAGGAATTTCTTTCCATAGCCCTCACCCTCCTCGTCCGGCAGCACTGTGAGGGTGCGGGCATCCACGATGGTTTCGAGAATGCGGAACGGCACGGGGTCAGATTCGGCGGCATCGTACAGCACGCCCGAAGCGTCCTTCCCTGCAGACAGGAAACCCTTCACCCAGTAGACGGCACCGGGCACGTGCGCAAGCCTGCCCCAGTCTGTGTACTGTCCATAGGCATCCATGCTGTACAGGAACTGCGACGCGCCCAGATGCGACTGCGACACGACCCGCACGCGCGGGGTCTCTGCAGGATAGATGTCCTCGGCCTCCATATAGATATAGCCCGGTTGGGCGCAGATGCTGACAACACCCGGCTCGATGGACGGGGACGTTGCCGGGCTTGGCGCGTCTGCATCGGCATCCGTCCCAATGGCATCCTCGGCGACCTCGGCTGCCTCTCCGTCCAGAGCGGCTTCAGGCGCTTCCGTCACAACAATCCCTTGCTCCAATACAAGCGGATCTGCGGCTTCGTCCTCCGCCGCAAAGATCGCGGCGGGACCCAGCACAGCAGCGAAGACAAAAAACAGGACAACGGCAACAGCGCCCGCTTTTACACGGCCGCGCCTCCCAAAAATCGAGATTGCTCGTCGTTCTCCTGCCATCGTGTCTCCGATTGTCTGCCCTCTACTACATCATATATATCTATAGTTCGTCCACACCTTCCGGATTTAAAGGGTTTCCTTCATCTTTCTTCCCTGCCCGTGCATTGTTTTTTTGCACGCGGGCAGCCGAGCGCTTGCGCAGCCGGAACATATTGTACACCACGAAGATGAGCGCCGCACCGAGGACGATCTCCGCTATGACGAGACGACCGACGGGAATGCCGCCGCCACCGGTGGCACCGTCGATCCGTTCGAAACTCACGCGCACCCGGAACAGGACGTACCCTGCATTGTCCGCACCGGGGGGCACGATTCCGTCCGGCTCCTCATACCCGATCAGCGCACCTTCCTCGCTGATGATGGTATCGGGAAGCGCCACCCCGCCCTCGGGTGTCCCCGGCGTGAGCAGGACGCTGCTGCCCTCCAGATAATAGATGATAAACTCCTTGTCTCCGAAGAAGTGCACATCGTCCCAGATCTTGGGCGGATTTGCGTTGGTGGCGGAGATCGTAGCGCTCAGCTTCGTGTCCTTTAGGAAGCCCTGGCTGAAGATGACGTTCGTCTTCGCTTCGAGGGCGTTCCACCGCGAGCCTTTCTCCGCATCGTTGCAGAAGTAGACCTGGACGTAGTAGTCGCCGCCCTTGGTCACTTCGAGCTCGTTCGTCCAAGCATCCTCCGGTCCATCGACAGGGCGGGCGAGCACAAAATCACGCTCATCCCCGCGCTGGGGGCTGTCGGACAGGGAGTTGAACACGACCTCGTCCGGCGGATCCTTCACCGAATAGATCTCGCGGTCGGGTCCCCAGCCCGAGAGTGCGAGGACGGCGGCGATGAGGCAGAGGACTGCCGCCGCCGTTGCTGTCCGACGCTTGTTCATCCTACCTCTACTTCACCGACCGGCGCGTTGTCCACATAGATGACAGCCTGTGCCTTTTCGGCATTGTACATGAAGCAGGTCTGGGTGAGCCCGAGGATGGGGATGTCGATCGCCTCTCCGGTCGAATTCGGATCGGCACCTGCGCCTGCCGGCGTCAGGGTGCCCAAGATGTTGTAATCCGTAATCTTCTCTTCCTCGGCTTTCTTCAGCGCCTGCTTGACGCAGTAGCGCGCGATCCCGGCCCGCTGATCCTCCGTGAGACCTTTCCAGTCTGTGTCGTTCTTGATAACAGCGGTGTAATTCCGCACGATGAGATTGCCGATGTTTGAGTCATACGGGTCGATGCGAACCATATAGTCCTTGTACTTGCTGTCTCCATCGCAGCCCCCCAGTGGCAACACTGCAGCCATGAGGAGCAGCGCGCATACCAACAACATCACGGTTTTCTTCATTGAATCCTCCCTTGCCGCGACAAACGGCTCAAAACACTGTTTTTCCCGCTATCCCCCCCGAGCGGGAGAGGCAGTAATAGTATATCACAACAATTTGCATTTTGCACAAGCGTGCCCGGTGAAAACGGATGCGCTGCCATAGGCAACGCATCCTTCCTTCCTTTTACTTATTCATCGTGTCGGTGTCTTGTGTCCGAACCTGCGCGGCTCAGTCCAAGACCTCCATGTCATCCGGTCTGTTGCCCGTGAGCACGAGCACCGTCGAGATGAACTGGACGACTGCGATGACTGCGAAGATCCACGTATTGGCATCGACCATCTGCATCCCTTCACTGAAGCGCTGCGTAATGAGCAGGAGCACCAGCGAGAACACTCCGCCGACGATGCTGATGATCCTCAGGACCGATACAGTCCCGCGGTATGCACCGCCCTTTCCGCCGTCCACGAATGCCTGACCCATGCCGCGATCCTTCCTGCGGAAGTAGGTCGAGATGAGCACGGCCGTGAGTACGAGCGAGAGCAGTGCGCAGATGAGGTCGATGAGCGACCAGCCTGCTACCGGCTCGGGCTCCGGGATCACCGGGGGAGTCAAAGGCGGCTGCTCTTCCGGCACAATTGCAGTCTCCGTCGGCACATAGACGATCGTGGGCACGGTGACGACCTCCGGTGGCGGCGTCTCGCCCGGCACGTTGTTCACGATGACCGTGGGCGGAGGCGTGACCGGTGCCGGCGGCGTCGGGACGGGATCCGGCTCGTCCGGCTCGGGCACCGGGATGCGGTTCCACTGTGCGTAGACCCGGATGTTGCCCGTTACGACCGTCGATGCCGTGAAGCTCGAACCCCTGCCGTTCGCGAGCGTGTTCCACCCTGTGAACGTGTAGTTCGTGCGGGTGGGGCTGCGCGGCAGCGAATCGATGGTCCTGTTCGGCTCGAGCACCTGCTTCGTGCTCACGTCGGCAAGCCTGCCGCCGTTCACGTCGAAGGTGACCGTATAGATGTAACCTGTTATGGTGGCATTGATGCTGGTGCGGACTGCCGTATTCTCCTGCACCGCGATGCGGATGCCCTTGTACGTCCCCACGAGCCTCTTGTAGCCCACGTTGTCCGTCACGACGACCGGGACGTAGGAGCCGGTGGAGAGCTTGAATGCCTGCGCCCTCGAGCGCGTCAGGATCTCGGCGTTCGTGCCGGTGGCGACGCTCGCCGCGACGGTGTAGTCCTCCGCGTAGATGGCGTAGTCGCCGATGACAGTCCAGTTGCCCACGAAGATCGTGTGCGGACCGGCCGAGGTGACGTTGCCGTCGCTGTCGCTCAGGACGTAGTTGTACCTGTACACACCCGGCACGGCCGTGTTGAGCGGCGCGCTGCCCGATGCCACGTAGATCTGCACGCTGCCTGTGCCGAGCCAGTAATCCTCGGCATCGCCTGCAGACTGGATCGCCTGCCGCGGGTCATACGTGCTGTTCAGCGGGATCATGATGCTCGGGCTGACCGTGAGCCACGGCCTGCCGGCCTGACTGATGCGCACCGTCTTCGTCACCTTGGTACCGGGCTCGCGCTCGACGGCGAAGGTCACCCGGAAGGTGTCGCCCTCTGCGAAGCGGCCCAGCTTGGCGGACATGCCGCCGTCGTCCACGATGATCGCTCCGGAGGTCGCTGCCGATGGGAGGAGCCTCCAGATCTGCACGCCGCAGCTCGCGGCGAGCCTGCTGGTCATGTTGGCAGCCGTGAGACCGTTCGCGGCACCGATGTTGAGCCTGGCATCGCTCGCGCCGATGGCGTACTTGGTGCCGACGACGGGATCTGGTACATTGGTCGAGATAGCCGTGATGCGCCATGGGGCTGCAGCCAGTGTCTTGCCGACTACCGTGAGCTCGATCGGGTAGTTGCCCGCCGGCGCCTGCGCCCTGTAGGCACCCTTCGTCACTACGGCGACATTGAGTAGCGCACCCTTCGATGTCACTGCATACGCAGCAGACTCACGGATGATCTCGTCGTCTGTGCCTGTGATATCCAAGCGGTACTTCACGTAATCGCGCGCGTAGTAGGCAAATCCATCAGGATCGACGACGATGGGACCGACCACCACGACCCGATCCTGCGGCATGGCTTCATTGCCATCTTCGTCCGTCACACGGTAGGTCACGATGTACGTGCCCATGACGTTCTGGTCGATGGCGGAAATGCTCACGCGATCCTGACCGCTGTTGGCCAACATGGCGTAGGTCATCGTGACCTTCGAACGGACATCGCCCTCGTCCGGGTCGTGCGCCTGCACGCCGGACATCAGTTGCCCCCTCGTTACGATCTGCGAGGTTGCGGTCTCCGGCAGTGCCAAGATGCCGCCCGGGGTGATGACGGGAGGCTTCCCGCTGATCACCCGGATGTCGACGAAGGTCGTGAGCGGCTCACGCTGGCTGTTCTTCACGGCATCTGGGTCGTCCACCGCGAAGGTGACGCGATAGGTGCCACCGATGCTCGAGAAGGTCGCGGGCTGGTAGTCCTTGATGATGCTGACGATGCGGACGTTCTTGCCCTCGATGTCCTTCTTCAGGAGCTTCCATGCTTCCGCCTTCGTCGCATTGATGATGCCCGCGTTGCCTTGGGCTGCGACGGCGGCCGCCTGGGCCGTACGCAGTTCGATGTCGTTCGCGCCGATGACGAAGCGATCCTGTCTCTCGTCATTGTCGGCATCGAACGGGCTTGCCGCTTCCTCGGTGCGAGTTTTTGCTGTGAGCGCACCGTCGATGGCTCTGCCCTTCAGCGGAGTATTCCGCGAAACGCCGAGCAGGAAGTCCTTGTACACGCCCACTGCCTTGATGTAGGCAGGAGTAGAGTTCACTAGGACGGCAGGCGTGGTCGTCGTGCCGAAGTAAATGCTGCTGAGAGAGATGTTGATCGCCGTCGCATTGGAGAGCG
>JAITHG010000301.1 GCA_031280075.1 Eubacteriales Family XIII. Incertae Sedis bacterium
GGGAGTGGGAGGGTGGGTAAGGCACGGGCGTGGGCGGCCGGGAGGATCGAGGGCGGAGACCGCGATCGGTCCTCCGGGAGCGCGAAGCCGCCCTCCGCATAGCGCCCGATCATGGCGACGAGCTCGTGCGCGTCCTCCGTGCGCTCGCCCGGCAGGTCTTCGCGCAGGTCGATGTAGCTGCCCGACGTGGCGAGGAAGTCCTCGATGTCGTATTGGAAGAACAGGATGGGTTTGCCTAGGTAGCAGACATCCCAGGCGATGCTCGAATAATCCGTGACGAGCAGCCGACACCGCATCATCAGCTCGTCCAGCGACACCTCGCCGTCGCGCACGATGCGCACGCGATCCGAAACCGTGTGGAACAGCCCTTCGAAGCGTGTGATCGAGGGGTGCAGGAAGAAATTCAGGCGCAGGTCGTGCCGCTCCAAAACCTCGTGCAGGGCGGAATCGTCCAAGATGCCTGTATAGACTTCATAATAGGGATCCTTCTTGAATTCCGCCTCCCCCGCCCAGAAGATGTTCGTGCGGATGCTCGGCATGAGCAGGATCTCGCGGCTGTCCCCCGAGAGATCCTCGAGCGCGTCGAAGCGTGCGTAGCCCGTCTGGGCGATGCTGTCCTCGGGGAAGCCCAGCGCGTCCCGCACGATGTCCGCCTCCCCCTGCGAGATGCAGGTGACGAGCGACGAGCGCATGTTGCCCGCGAGGAACATGTCCGGCAGGCGCTTGATGGCGAGCACGCCGTGCTGGAGGAAGATGTGCCGCTTCTTCCGGACGATGGGCGCGATGAGGCTGACCGAAGGGAACCAGGCATAATCGTGCATCCGCGACTCCGTGCTCGCGATGGCGCGGCAGCCGAGCAGGGCGACGAGGTGGCGCACGCTCCAGGCATCGATGACGTTGGCATCCCAGGTCTTCATCTTCGCATAGTCCGGCGCGCGCTTGTCGATGACATAGCAGATCTTCCTGCCTAGGGCGCGCTCCGCCCCGCTCTCCATGCAGTGGCGGAAGAGGTACCAGGCGTTGTCGGAGGCGCGGAAGCACTTCTTCTCGTGGATGAGCAGCAGCCTGTCCCGCTTCGCCTTCCCGCGCCCTAGGAGATAGAGGGCGGCGGCGCACAGCTCCTTCAGGCGGAAGGAGAGGCGGTCGTAGTCCTCGATGTCCCGGCAGATCATGCCGAGCCGCCCGCCGGGCTTCACGCGGAGGAAGCGGATGTCGCCGCCCAGGCGGGAAGTGCCGGGGCGGAGCATGTCCCGCACGAGGCGCGCCCGCGTGCGCGGGTTCGTCAGGATCGGGATCCGGTACGCCTCCCCGCCGTCCTCCGCCAGCACCCAGAGGGTCCAGTGCGTCTTCTTCAGGGCGAGACCGGCAAGCGGGATGTCTGCCTCCACCGTGCCATCTGCACCCACCCGCGCGTCGAAACAATAGGCGAGGGCATCCGCCTCCGCCCTGTGGTCATAGGAGAGCAGGATGCCCCGCACAGCGGCAGCGCCCCCGCCCTTCGCCGGGCGCAGCACAAGCTGCAGATCCCCGCCGCGAAAGCCCGACCGCACCAACCTGTACCGAAGCGCCTGATGCTCCGCCGCCGAGAGGCTTTCCTCTGTGAATTCCCTGTCCGCTCTGTGTTTTCCTGTCATATTTGCCATTGCCTTTCTCTGTCGAGTGCCTGCAAGCATTTTAATGGACACAAAGAGAAAAATCAAACTCCAAGCTGTTTTATTGCGCACCTCCTTGTCTTGCCTGCTCGGAAACCTTTCATGGCCCTTCCCTTCTTGGTGGGTTGCACTGAAGTTTCCAATTGGCTGCTCAAATTGTGACCTGCAAAGCCGGGGACTTTTCCATGATACATCCGGTAGGCTGTGATCGTCTGAGACTATCGTACAAGGGCATGTACGGTGATTTGGGGATACAAAATAAGGAGAAAAAGATAGGTGACCCAGATGAGTTGTTCAAAAACATCGAAGAGAAAGTATAAAGGCGAGCGGACGCTTGTCCTCATCCTCGTGCTCTGCCTGATGCATTTGCCTTTAGGGTCGATTTCGTCGAAAAAACCCTGCAAACGCACTTCGTTTGCAAGGGATGCTCACGGTATTTTCCACTGCCGCACACGTACCGTATGGTATACTATACGAATGATGTATACTGAATTGAGAGAAAACAGAATTGCATTCTTGCAAAGGAACCAAGTGACAGGGGGCGGCTCGAGGGCGTTTCGGCTGTTGCTGCTTGCGCTGCTCATGGTCTCCCTGCTCGTCGCTCCCTTGGGCGCGGGCGGGACTGGCTTCGCGGCGGCGGCACCGTACATGAACATCCATGCCATCTACCTGGGGACGAGCACGACGGCGACGACTGCCGAGGCGGACTCGCAGGGGGATGCGACCCTGCTTGAGTCGGGCGGCAAGTACCTGCTGATCGACACCGGGGATGCGCCCTCGGCAGGGCATGTCCTGAAATACCTGCGGCGTGCCGGCGCGACAAAGCTCGACATCCTGATCAGCCACATGCACGCCGACCACTACCGGGCGATCTTCGACATCCTCGGCGCGTCCGACATCCAGGTCGGGACGATCTACCTGCCCAACCGCAGCTACGCGGAAGAGGCGAGCGCGCCCAT
>JAITHG010000025.1 GCA_031280075.1 Eubacteriales Family XIII. Incertae Sedis bacterium
ATCCCCGTCTTCACGCAGTCCGCCCAGAGCTTGCGCCCCACCTTGCGATCCTGCATGCGCGCGTTCACGTCGAGCGAGGCGAAGATCGGGTAGAACGGGCTGGTGCTCGCATGGAGGCGATAGGAGTTGTTGAACACCTTGTTGTTCACATAGCGTTTCTGCCCTTCGATATGGCTGTCCTTTTTGTGGATGTAGGATGCCTGCGAGAAGCCCGCCTGCTGTTTGTGGACAGACTGCGTGACAAAGATGCCGGGATCGTCCGGCCCCAGTTCGAGCAGCAGCGGGGAGCAGTGCTGCATCATCGGGATGAACTGCTCGTAGCCGACCCATGCTGAATCGAAGAGGATGTAGTCGCAGAGCTTTCCGATGCGGTCGACGACCTGCCTGGCGTTGTAGATCGTCCCGTCGTAGGTTCCGAGCTGGATGACGGCGACGCGGAAGGGACGCTCCCGCTTTGCCGCCTCCTCATCGACCTTCGCGATCTCGGCGCGCAGATAGGACTCGTCGAAGCAGTGCGCGTCGATGCCGCCGATGAAGCCCAGCGGGTTGCGCGCCGTCTCGAGATAGACCGCAAGACCGCCCGACTTGACGAGGGCGGCATCGTAGATGGACTTGTGGTTGTTCCGGTCGAAGAGCACGAGGTCGCCCGCGCTGACCAGGGCTGCAAGCGTGACCATATTGGACGTGCTCGTGCCGTTCATGACGAAGTAGGTCATGTCGGAGTTGAACACGGTCGCGGCGTTCTTCAGCGCCTCGGCGGCTGCCCCCTCGTGAATCAGGAGGTCGCCGAGCGCCACGTCCGCGTTGCAGATGTCCGAGCGGAAGACCGTCTCGCCATAAAAGTCGTAGAGATAGCGTCCCGCCGGATGCTTGCGGAAGTACTCGCCGCCTTGGTGCCCGGGGCAGTCGAAGGGGATGTTGTTCAGTTCTTTGTAGTCCGAAAGCGTCTCGAAGAAAGTCGGCAGCATGCGCTCTTCGTACTGGAGGGCGGCATTCTCGATCTCGTTGTTCGTGATGCGCTCGTCGTACAGCTTGGCATCGATGACCCGGAAAGCGGCTTCGCGCGTGTAGTCGTCCAAGCCTTCCGGGTCGTCCGAGAAGAGGACGATGGGTACCTCGAACTGCGTGTCGACCACTTTGCGCAGCAGCGCCCCGTCCCGGTCTGTCAGGACGCAGACCGCCACGTCTGTGCAGTCCGTGTCCTGCAGGGAGATGACCTCCCTTGATGTCGTGAAGTACATACGCGCCTGCGGCGCATACCCCAGTTTCAGTTTCCGCATGAAATGCTGTCTCCTTTCGTTCCGATACGTTTCTTTATTATACCTTCTCCGCCTTGCCTTTGTTCAGGTTGCCGAACTTGTTTTTCACAATGTCAAACCAAAGGTCGGCGTTCTTGATGCCCGCCTCGTTCGGGTCAAACACTGGGTCGAGACCGAGCTTCTTCTGGCGTTCGTAGTCCTTCAGGGCGAGGTGCACGGGCTTCGTCAGCAGGATCAGGGCGATGAGGTTGACCCATACCGTGAGCCCGACACCGATGTCCGCCATGTTCCAGGCGACCTCGGCGGAGCGCACTGCCCCGAAGATGATCATGACGATGATGAGGCACTTGAGCGCATTCTGGATCCACTTGTAGTTGCGGTTCTTCTTGAACAGATAGGCGATGTTGTTGTCCGTGTAGAACGCGAACGACACGATGGTCGTGAAGGCGAAGAACAGCAGCGCGACGGCGACAAAGCCCGCCCCGAACCCCGGGAAGACCGTGTTGACCGCCTCCTGCGTATAGCCGGGCCCAGGCTCGATGCCCTGCAGCCCTTCGGTCAGGAACGCCCCTGCGCCATCTTGGACGTTGTACATGCCGGTGGCAAGGATCATGAGCGCCGTTGCGGTGCAGACGAACAGGATGTCTACATAGACGGAGAAGGACTGTGCCAGCCCCTGCTTCACCGGGTGCGAGACTTCCGCGGATGCCGCTGCCTGCGCGCCGGTGCCCATGCCTGCCTCGCTCGCGTACACACCGCGTTTGATGCCCCAGAGGATCGTAGAGCCGATGATGCCGCCGAACAGCGCCTCAGTTCCGAAGGCACTCTTGAAGATCAGCCCGAACATGCTCGGGATGGCGGACGCGTTTGCCACGAGGATGATGAGGGAGACGATGATGTAGCCGATCGCCATGAAGGGGACGATGAGCTGCGCAAACTTTGCGATGCGCTTGATGCCGCCGAAGACGATGAGCGCAAAGATGACCGCCAGCCCGATGCCCGTCACGAGCGGGCTGATTCCAAAGGCGTTGTGGATGCCCTCCGCGATCGTGTGCGACTGCACAGTCGGACCGGTGAACCCGTTCGCGATGACTGCGCACACGGCGAAGATGACGGCGAGCCACTTGAACTTGCTGCCGAGCCCTTTCTCGATGTAATAGGCCGGACCGCCGCGGTATTCGCCCTTGATCTCCTCCTTCCAGATCTGCCCGAGCGTCGCCTCCGCAAAGGCGGTCGCCGCGCCGAGGATCCCGATGACCCACATCCAGAAGACAGCGCCGGGACCGCCGAAGCAGATGGCAGTCGCGACACCCGCGATCGCGCCTGTGCCCACGCGCCCGGAGAGCGCGATGGCGAAGCTCTGGAACGAGGACGTGCCCGTCTCGGAGCTCTTGCCCTTGAACAGGTAGTAGCCCATGTCCCGCACGAGCCGTACCTGCGGTGCCCGCAGCCGCACCGTATAGAACAGACCGATCGCGATGCAGAGTACAAGCATCGCAATGTTCCATATCCAGCCGCTGAGTGAGCCTGTGATTACGTTCAGATCCATTTGTTTTCCCTCCTCTACTGATTGATATAGAGCCGGATGAATAATTGCCGTCGGCGCACCCCCGCCGACACCCACAGTCTATACGGCAGAATCAAAAAACATCAAAAAAAATCACAGGCGCTTGAAAAAAAAATAACAAGCTTTGCATACTATCAAAACAGCCGCCACAGAGCGGGTGGCGGCTGTGAAAAACCACAAAGCGGTATCAGGGGAGTCGGACGGCTCCGAACGGGCAGATCCGGGTGCAACGGGCGCAGCCGGTGCAACCATTGCCGACGGAGGCTCTTCCATCCGCGAACGAAAGCGCCTGTACGGGGCAGGACTTGAAGCAGATGCGGCAGCCCCGGCAGGCGGCAGCGTCAACCGTTGCGGCTCTGGAAGGTGGTGCCTTGGCGGGTGGTGCCTTGGCGGACGGATGCCTGCTGGGTGGAACCCTGCCGGATGAAGCCTCGTCGGGTGGAGCCTTGCAGGACGAAGGCTTGCATGGCTGTGCTTCGGCATTCAGACGAAGCCGGATGCCAGCCGCCCGTGACGGTGCGATCAGCGCGAAGCCGAGCAGCCTGCTGCCCGCACCATCCCTGTCGTCACCTTGCCCATCCAGTTCCACGACGCGCCCCCAGCATTCCTTCCGGTTCCAGTCGGTCGTGTACTGGTCTGGTGCGACCTCGCAGATCCATTGTCCGTGCTCCAGCAGGTGGCAGCGCGTGCCTTTCACCGTCCTGGTTTCCCGCACGGCAAAGATATTCTCCCCTGCATACGGGCGCGGGATCCCGTCCCCGAAACCGCTCAGGACGCGCCGGGCTGCCGTGTTCATGTCCGCACCTGCTGCCCTGACCCCGCTGCCTCTGCGGCAAAATCCGTCGGATCTTTCGAGTAGCCGGTGTCCACGAAGCGTTCCTGAAAGCTGCCCGCACGGCAGTAGACGAGGCAGCGGTCACAGCGCCACTTCGGGTAATGATCCAGCCCTTCGAAGTGGTTGATGGGCATGCCCGCAAACGCGGCGGCAAGGGCGGCATCCGTCGGGTCGTCGCTGTCCACGTAGTCCTCACGCCCGCCATATTGTCGCCGCAGCCCGCAGGCGGCGACGGCGCAGCGGTTGAGGCTGAACGCAGCGACCGTGCAGGACAGCCTGCTGCCCGCGCCGCCGCTGGCGTCGCTGCCGACAGCACCGTTGCCCTTGTCGCCACCGCCACCACTGCCGATGCCGATGCAGCGCACCCTGCCCTCCGACGGGTCGGCGATGGCATGTGTCGGACAGTGTGCCACGCAGGCGAGGCAGTCCGCCCCGCCGCAGAGCCCGCGCCCCGGCATCGGCGCGTCGCAGTCCAGCGGCAGCGTGGTCAGCACCGCGCCGAACAGGACGCGCGCACCAAACTCCGGTGTCAAAAACCGCCCGCTCCACCCGTACTCACCCAGCCCAGCAGCGAAGGCAGCCTTCTCGATGTCGAACGGCAACCCAACTTTGTGCGGGGCAGCGAAGGCGGGCACGGGCACCGAGGAAGGCACGCCTGCCTGCATGGAGGCGCAGGGCAAGGGTGCGGCGACGTGCCCTGTCGCGCGCTCGATGTGCTGTGCCAAGTCATAGGTTCCAAAGAAAAGCGAGAAGCTCTGTGCAAGGTCGGCGCAGTAGAGATTGTAGCTTGTCCGCGCCGCGTGGTTCCCGTCTTCCATGGCGCGGAACGCCGCCTGCACGCCCCCCTCGGGCATGCGCCGCCCGAACACGACCACGGCGCGCGCGCCCGGCAGGATGTCCTCCGGGCGGTGCCCCTCCGGCTCGTCCGCCAGCCACTGCACATCGGCGATGCCGACGAGATCCATCCCGCAGGCATCCCGCACATAGGCCTTCAGTGTCTGCGCATTCATGTCGCCTCCCCCTCTCCTGATGCTGCCTTGCTTCTGCTGCCGACTTCCCGCAGGTACCGCGAGGTGTCCACACAGCTGAGCCCCTTGTCATAAAATCGTTCCCGCCACGAGCCCAGCGGGCAGTAGGCGAGGCAGTAGCCACATTTCCAGGATGTGAAGTGGATGAAGTCGGTG
>JAITHG010000075.1 GCA_031280075.1 Eubacteriales Family XIII. Incertae Sedis bacterium
TGACGGCTCTGAAGGCGACCGGCTATATCTATGCGCCGGTCGCGGGGACGGTCGGCGAAGTGGGCATCCGAGCCGGCAGCGCTCTGTCAAAACAGGATGCCGAGGGCACGGGTGCCGAAGAAACTGCCTCCGAGGGCGCGCAGTCATCCGGCACCGGTTCGCAGAATTCGCTTTCGGGAGTGAGCCTGCCTTCGGCGGGGCGCGGTGGCACCGGTCAGTCCGGCGGGGACAGTGGTGCGTCTGCGGGCGGCAGCGGGGCGGACAGCGCAGGTGGCAGTGACAGCAGCGGCGGCAGCGACGGCAGCGGCAGCGGCGACGACGGCGGCAGCGGCGGTCAAGACGGGGCGGGCAGCACGGATGTGGACGGCGGAACTGGAACAGACAGCGGAGAAGGGGGTGCAATTCCGGGCGGTTCCGGCAGTGACGCACCGGCTACAGACGGCTCGGGCAGCAACCCGGTCACAAATGACGCAATCGTCAGCGACCCAGCGAGCCGGGCAGGATACGTCCCGATCGAGCAGAAGTCCCTGGCAGCGGCATCGGACGGTACAAGCGGTGCCGCACTCGCAGAGAAGGAGGACTACGGCAACGAGGGGACTCTATGCACCATCTGCTCGGACACCATGCTGTCACTCTCGGTCAGCATCGACGAGACAGACATCGCCGCAGTGCGCGTGGGGCAGGATGCAAGTGTAGAGCTTGACGCATTGGAAGGTGAGCCCTGCAGCGGAGTGGTCACAAAGGTCTCGGACACTGCTGACACGAGCAGTGGGTACGCGAACTATTCCGCCGAGGTAGGCATCGAGCGCAGGGCGGGTATGCTGCCCGGCATGAGCGCCACAGCGAGCATCGTCAGGGAGAAGAAGAGCGGCGTGCTGACGATCCCGATGTCAGCCGTCCAGCAGTATGGGGAGATGCTCTACGTTTTTACGGAAGTGGACGCAGACGGGAATCCCGCAGGGCAGGCAGAGATCAAGACGGGGCTTTCAGACGGCACGTCCGTCGAGGTGACGGACGGTCTCTCGGAGGGTCAGACGGTTTACTATACGCAGGCAGTCGTCGAGAACAACGGCTTCATGATGGGCGGGCCGGGCATGATGCGCACGCCGCAGGTCGCTGGCATCGGCGAGGCTCCGCGCCAGACTGAAGGCGGCGGTCCGTCTTCGGGCAGGTCGTCGGGAGGTTCGGGGCAATGATCGTCATGGAGGATATCAGGAAATATTATCAGGTGGGGGACAATGTCGTGAAGGCGCTGGACGGGGTGAGCCTCACCATCGAAGAGGGGAGCTTCATCGGCATCGTGGGACCTTCCGGCAGCGGGAAGTCAACGCTCATGCACATCATGGGCTGTCTGGACGCGGCGGACTATGGGATGTACCTCCTGGACGGCTATCCCATCGAGGCGTATTCCCAGAACGAACTCGCCGCAATCCGCAACCACAAGATCGGTTTCGTCTTCCAGAGCTTCAACCTCATCAGCCGCATGAGCATCGAGGAGAACGTGGAACTCCCCCTCATCTACCGAGGGCTGCGCCCGTCCGAGCGCAAGACCCGTGTGGCGCAGGCGCTGGCGCAGGTCGGCATGACGGAGCGGCGGCGGCATACACCTAGCAGCATTTCCGGCGGGCAGCAACAACGCGCAGCCATCGCGCGCGCCCTCGTCACGGAGCCTGCGATGATCCTGGCGGACGAACCGACGGGCAACCTCGATTCCAGGACGGGCGGCGAGATCATGGAGCTGTTCCGCGACCTCAACAAGGCAGGCAGAACCATCGTGCTCATCACGCATGACCCAAGCGTCGCTGAACAGACAGGTCGCGTCGTCCGCATCATGGACGGGCGCATCACGGAAGTGAAGGAGAACCGACCATGGCAATGATGATGCAGTCTGTCAAGATGGCCTGGAAGTCCATCTTCGCGAACAAGTCGAGGGCATTTCTCACGATGCTCGGCATCATCATCGGTGTCATCGCCCTCGTGGTGCTCGTGTCGCTCGTGACGAGCGCGACCAGTTCCGTCTCGTCCCAGATCGCCAGCATGGGCACGGACATGCTGACGGTCAGCATCCGGGACGACAAGGGGCAGCCGCTCAAATTTGCGGATCTGGAGAAGTTTTCCGAAGACGAGAGCATCGCGCTCATCGCCCCTGTGCTCTCTTCGTCCTCCACGATGAAGACCGGTGCGGATACACTGGACGTGTCGATCACAGGGACGAACAACGACTGGTTTTCCATCGAGCAAAGCGAGCTGCTCGCGGGGCGACTCCTCCTCTCGCCGGATCTCGACAACAACAGCTATGTGATGGTACTCAGCTATGAGGCGGCCGAGGACGTGTTCGGCACAGGCGCTGCCCGGACCGCCGTGGGGCAGACGGTCAACATGGGAGGCGTGAAATACACTGTCGTGGGTGTCCTCGCGGAGGAAAACAGCATGAGCATGGGCTTCTCAGGGGCACCCAGCGTATATGTCCCCTACACCGTCGCAGTGAAGGCTTCGGCGCAGGGCGGCGGATCCGGCGGTATGGGGGCGGCGGGCGGATCCGGCATAACGAGCTTTTACGCTGCCGCGAAAGACGCAGAGAGCATCGACCGGGCGGAGGCTGTGCTGACGGCGGGGCTGCTCGCACGCTTCAAGGGCGACAGTGAGGCGTTCTACCTGAACAACATGAACACCCTTTCGGAGACCATGAGCAGCGTCACGAACACTTTCGCGCTGTTGCTCGGCGGCATCGCCGCTATTTCCCTGCTCGTGGGCGGCATCGGAATCATGAACATCATGCTTGTCTCCGTCACCGAGCGTACGCGTGAGATAGGCATTCGTAAGGCTGTCGGGGCGGGGCGAAGGAGCATTATGGGTCAGTTCCTCATCGAGGCACTCATGATCTGCCTGTTCGGTTGCGCCATTGGAATCGCCGTTTCAGGCGGCATCCTTGCAGGTGTCAACGCCTTTGCGTCATCGAGCAGCCAGCTTGCAGACAGCGGCATCACATTTGGGTTTTCGGGCGGTGTAGTGCTCGCGGCAGTGCTCTTCTCAACGCTTATCGGTGTCTTGTTCGGGCTGTACCCTGCGAACAAGGCGGCGAAGATGCATCCAATCGATGCG
>JAITHG010000090.1 GCA_031280075.1 Eubacteriales Family XIII. Incertae Sedis bacterium
GGCTCGTTCGCCTGCGCGATGATGAGCATCTCCTCGTCGTCCGCCGTCAGATAGTCGATCTGCTCCGTGACGACACCCGATGCCTTGTCCACATGCCGGTAGGGTGTTTCGATGAAGCCGTATTCATTGACGCGCCCGTAGGTCGTCAGCGAGCCGATCAGCCCGATGTTGGGACCTTCCGGTGTCTCGATGGGACACATGCGCCCATAGTGCGAATGGTGTACGTCGCGCACGTCAAAACCCGCGCGCTCCCTGGAGAGCCCGCCGGGGCCTAGGGCGGACAGCCTGCGCTTGTGCGTCAGCTCTGCCAGCGGATTGTTTTGATCCATGAACTGTGACAGCTGCGAGCTTCCGAAGAACTCCTTGATGGCAGCCGTCACGGGGCGGATGTTGATCAAAGCCTGTGGTGTCGTCACATCTACGTCCTGGATCGTCATGCGCTCGCGCACGACGCGCTCCATGCGGGCAAGCCCGATGCGGAACTGGTTTTGCAGCAATTCCCCGACCGTACGCACGCGGCGGTTGCCGAGGTGGTCGATGTCGTCCGTCTTCCCGATGCCGTGCGCCAGGTTCAGGATGTAGCTGATCGACGCGACGATGTCGTCGATGAGGATGTGCTTTGGCGAGAGCAGCGCCTTGTCCTTTCGCAGGGCGGCTTTCAGATCGTCGCCCTTCAGCCCCATCGCCAGAATGGCTTGCAGAGCGGGCAGCCACACCTTTTCGGACACGCCGACTTCCTTTGCATCCACGCCTGTAAGCGCAAAGAGATCGACGAAGTTGTTGCCGATTACACGGCAGGTCACGTCGGGTTCCTGCATGTCGGCGCTGAAGACATCCACGGCGCAAACGCCCGCATTCTCGATTTCCACAGCCTTTGCCCGGTCGATCACCTCGCCCTCTGAGACGAGGAACTCGCCCGTGGTCGGATCGACCACGTCGGCCGCAGCACGCAGACCGGGAAGGCGCGCCGACAGGGCAAGCTTCTTGTTGTATTTGTAGCGTCCCACGCGCGCGAGGTCGTAGCGCCTCTCGTCGAAGAACAGGTTGTTCAGCAGGATGCGTGCGTTGTCCACCGTCGGCGGTTCGCCGGGGCGTAGCTTGCGGAAGACTTCCTTCACGCCATCCTCAAAGCTCTTTGACGGATCTTTCGCCAGCGTGGCCGCCAGACGGGTGTCCTCGCCAAAGATGCCGCAGATATCCTCGTCCGATGTCGTGTGCAGGGCATCGCTGTCAAGCGCGCGCAGGAGAGTCGTCACCGGGATCTTGCGCGTCCGGTCGACCCGCACCCAAATGATCTCGTTGGAATCCGTCTCGTACTCGAGCCAGGCTCCGCGGTTGGGGATGATCTGCGCTGTGTACAGGCGGTTGCCGCTCTTGTCCAGCTCCATGCCGAAATACGGCCCGGGGCTGCGCACGAGCTGGGTCACGACGACGCGTTCTGCGCCATTGTATATAAATGTACCTTTGTCAGTCATCAGGGGGAAGTCTCCCATGAAGACCTCCTGCTCCTTGACCTCGCCTGTCTCCTTGTTGATGAGACGGGCGACGACCTTCAACGGCGCGGCGTAGGTCGCGTCGCGCTCCTTGCATTCCTCCTGACTGTATTTCGGGGGGTCGCTCGGCGTATTCAGCTTGTGGTCGAGAAACTCGAGGACAAGGTTGTCCGCATAATCCTTGATGGGCGAAATGTCTGAAAAGACTTCTCTGAGCCCTTCACTAACAAACCAATTGTAAGACTCCGTCTGTATCTGAATCAGGTTCGGCATATCTGCTACTTCGTGGATATTTGAGTAGCTCATGCGCGTTTTTCTTGCTACTTTGACGGGTCTGGGCATAAACATCACTCCTTGCTCTTGACAACAGGAACACATAATACGGCAGTCCACTATTATATCTGCATAGAGGCAAGGTGTCAACACTTTTTTTGTGTAATGATTCGCGCTGCGCCAAGCAGCCTGAGCTCAATCCGAAAGCGTCGCTGCCGCCTCACGCACGCGTCGACGCGTCTCCTCGTCTCCCAGAATCTGCTGGATCTCGTAGAGGTCGGGGGAGGATGCCCTGCCCGTGAGGGCGAGGCGGATGACGGTGCTCACGTCACCTACGTGCCCCTTGTAGCGGTCGGGCTCGCGCTTGAAGTCTTTGGGTTTTGCCGCGTAGCCGTTCAGCTCCGCGAGGGCGCGGATCTTGCCGAACCAAGCATCCCTGTCGTCCGTGTGGGCATACTCCGCGAGGTAGCCCTCCAGCAGCACAGGGATGTCCTGCGCGGGGACATTGTCAGGGAATGGGTCTTCCTGTACAAGGAAGCCTTCATAGAAATAGCGAATGAACTCCCACATCTGGGAGGCGTAGGAGAGATCCTTGCGCGGCTTGTCGCCCGCGCGCCCGATGTCCAAAATGCGCGCGAGCCGCTCCCTGTCCGCCGACAGCACCCGGTGCGCGTCCTCGCAGTACATGCCCGACCAGTGGACGAGGAAGTCCGCCAGATCCTCTGCCGGCAGTCTCACAAGCGTCTCCCGGCTCACGTCACGCAGTTTCTCGAGGTCGAAGAGGATGCCCGAGACCCCCATCTTCTCCGTGGTCATCTCAAACGCCGCAATGGGCGCGTCCGGGTTTGCCGCCCGCCACTCCTCGTAGTTCGAGTTGATGATGGTCAGCAAGTATTCGAGCACCGCCTGCGGGTGGTACCCCTCCCGGCGGTAGTATTCCA
>JAITHG010000096.1 GCA_031280075.1 Eubacteriales Family XIII. Incertae Sedis bacterium
CCAACGGGCAATTTCGGGAACATCCTCGCCGCGTGGTACGCGAAGCAGATCGGTCTGCCCGTGCGGCGCTTCATCTGTGCGTCGAACGAGAACAAGGTGCTGACTGAATTCCTGAACACGGGCGTCTACGACGCGAACCGCCAATTCTATATGACGAGCTCTCCTTCGATCGACATCCTCGTCTCGAGCAACCTGGAACGTCTGCTCTGGCACCTGTCGGGCGGGGACTCCACGGAGATCGCGCACTACATGCGGCAGCTGGAGGATTCACGACGCTACGAAGTGGGCGCGCGCATCCGCACAGGGCTGACCGACTTCCATGGCGGCTTTGCAGACATGGCGGCCGCGCACGGCGTGATCGGCAGGCTCTGGCGCGAGGAGGGCTACCTGCTCGACACGCACACGGCGGTCGCCTACAGCGCCTACCAGGACTACCTGCGCGAGACGGGGGACGATACGCCCGCCGTCGTCGCAGCCACTGCCAGCGCCTACAAGTTTGCCGACAGCGTCTCCGCCTGCATCGGGCTGCCCCCGCAGGAGGACGGCTTCGCCTGCATCGAGTCCCTGCACGAGGCTACGGGCGTGCCCGTCCCGGAGGGGCTGAAAGGGCTGAAAAACCGCCCCGTCACACAGCAGGGCGTGCTGCGCCCGGAAGAGATGGCAGCGGCGATCCGCGAGCGGCTCTGACGCGTACGCGCAAAGCGCGAAGGCAGGGTCGGAAAGACGGTCAGATAGACCGTTGCAAAGAAGGATGAAGGACGACGAAGGCACCGCCCATCGTCGTCTTTTTTAGCCAGGTCGAGAGCGCGATCGGCAGATGTCTGCCGTTGTCGACGATCTGCGCCTCGCCCGTGCCCTCGTCGAGGGC
Organism: Eubacteriales Family XIII. Incertae Sedis bacterium; assembly: GCA_031280075.1. The sequence goes on from JAITHG010000096.1 coordinate 869, forward strand.
GGTCAGGGTGACCCAGTGATAGCTGTCCAGGTTGTGCACGCCCCCGTTCGAGAGGTTGAGAAAGGCGACAGGCAGATCCTGACCGAGGGCATCCGACAAAAAGCGGGCGAGCTCCGCAAAGCCCTGCCGCCGCCCGCGCATGGCGGGCACGGTGACCGTCTCCAGACGCAGCCCGATGCCCCGCTTCCCCGCGTATCCGACCGCACCCTCCCGGAAGCCGTCTGGCATGAGACCAAGCAGCCCGGGGCGCAGGCTGGGGTAGACCGCCTTCATGTGCTGCAGGAAGCCCTGCCGTGTGGACAGGTCTGCACCTTTGGGTGCGAGCCCGGACAGTTCCGGTCGCGTGCGCGCGAAATAGGCGAGGATGTTCGCGCAGGTGGTCGCCCCGCAGGCAGCCTCCCGGCGATACTGCCCGCCCGGCGCAAACCAGTGCTGGTCGCCTCCGTGGTACTGTGCTGCGGACGCGTCCCAGATGAGGAACGCGTCCGCGTGTTCAATGCTGTGCCTTGACTTGCTTTGCATCCTATGCCTGCTTCGTCTGCAGGGGCGTGGGCATCTAGCGCTCGACGACGAGCGCCGTGCCCTGCCCGCCACCGATGCAGAGCGTGGCAAGCCCGTACTTGCTGTCCCTGCGCTGCATCTCGTGCAGGAGCGTCACGAGGATGCGGCAGCCGGATGCCCCGATCGGGTGCCCGATGGCGATCGCGCCCCCGTTGACGTTCGTCTTTTCGGGGTCGAGCCCGAGGTCGGAGACGACGGCGACGGACTGCGCGGCAAATGCCTCGTTCGCCTCGACGAGGTCAAGGTCTGCGACCGACAGCCCTGCCTTCTCCAGCGCTTTCTGCGACGCAGGCACGGGACCGATGCCCATGATGGTCGGATCCACGCCTGCCGAGGCGTAGGACTTGATGGTCGCGAGCGGCTTGAGCCCCAGCGCGTCCGCCTTCTCCTTCGACATGACGACGACCGCAGCCGCGCTGTCGTTGATGCCCGAAGAATTCGCCGCCGTGACCACACCGTCCTTCTTGAAGGCCGGCTTCAGCTTGGAAAGCCCGTCCGCCGTGACACCCGCGCGCGGGAATTCGTCCGTGTCGAAGACGATGGGGTCACCCTTGCGCTGCGGGATCTCCACCGGGACGATCTCATCCTTGAACTTCCCGTCCTTCAAGGCAGCCTCCGTGCGCTGCTGTGAGCGCGCCGCGAATTCGTCGAGCTGCTCCCTCGTGATCTTCCACTGGTCGACGATGTTCTCCGCCGTGATGCCCATATGGTAGTCGTTGAACACATCCGTCAGCCCGTCGTGCACCATCATGTCGACCAGCTTCGTGTCGCCCATGCGTGCGCCCCAGCGCACGTTCGGGGCGAAGTAGCACGCCTGGCTCATGTTCTCTGTCCCGCCCGCGATCACGATGTCCGCGTCACCTGCCTTGATGATCTGCGCCGCCAGGCTGACCGTGCGCAGTCCGCTGCCACAGACCTTGTTGAGGGTCATTGCCGGAAGCGTATCCGGGAACCCTGCCTTGATGACGCATTGGCGCGCGATGTTCTGTCCAAGCCCGCCCTGCAGGACATTCCCGAAGACGACTTCGTCAATCGCCGACGGGTCGACACCCGCCCGCTTCACCGCCTCCTTGATGACGATCGCACCAAGCTCTGCCGCCGAAACGCCCTTGAGCGCCCCACCATATGAACCGACCGCCGTCCTGACTGCACTGACGATTACAACATCTCGCATCTTGTTCCTCCTTTTCCGCCGCATTGCGACGACATCCGCAGCACTGTACGTATTCTTCCCTCATTATACAGGCTGGCATAGCGGAAAAAAAGAAGATTTCTCTATTTGGGCGCGCCCGTCAATATTCGCAACATTCTATTGAATATTATTTTAATCAAAACATGGGTCATAGCTACGCTTCGATTCCCTCGCGCCGCAGGCGGCGCAGCAGCCAAGCGGCGGCGAAGGCAGAGGCGAACATGAGCGCACCCAAAAAATACATCCCTGCCGAATACGCCATGCCCAGCCCCGTCTCCGCGCCGTGCGAAGCGGTGAACGCGATGCGCGCCCCGTCCACGATGCCACCGATGGCGAGGTTTGCGACCATGGACACGATGCCCATGACCGTCATCGTCACCGTCATGGCGGTGTCGATGGTCTTTGCGAAGATCTTTGCGATGGCAGCCATGACCGTCGGGTAGAGCGGCGAGATGAACACGGCCGAGGCGACGACGGGGATGGTGCCTCGCGCTCCGAGCGCGACTCCGACCAACAGGAGCACACCGCCGAAGACCGAGAACAGCATGACGGAGAACGTGTAGCCAAACCGATCTGTGAAGGGCCCCACGATGAGGCGCGCGAACGTAAACACGACGAAGAAGGCTGTGAGAGTGAGCGCAGCCTTCTCGGGCGTCATGCCGTTCGCCTTCTCCATATAGTTGGCAAGCCAGCCACCGATGCCCATCTCCGTTGTCGCCCCGAACGTCAGCATGAGGATGACACCCCACTGCAGGGGGTTTTTCAGAGCCTCCCGGTAGTTCGTCCGCCGCTTCGGCTCAGAGTCGCCTTTGTAGCGCCCGATGGCGGCGGGGATGAGGGGCACGACTGCCCAAGCGAGGACGACGAGGTACATGTAGCGCCAACCCAGCGCCAACCCACCCACCTTTGTGGCCATGAGACCCGCGCTGACGATGGGACCTACTGCCGCGCCCACGCCGTAGAAGAAGTGTGCGAGGTTGAGCATGGTGCCCGTGTTCTTCGTGAACATGACGGCGGCCATGATGCCGAGCGTGATCTCGATCATGCCGTTGCCGAGATAGAGGACGAAGAAGGCGAGCAGCAGCGTCCCGAAGCCCGGCGCAAAACAGATGAGAGCCCCGGAGCACACCATGATGCCCATGCTGACCATGTAGGAGGTCTTGAGCCCGAGGCGCCGC
>JAITHG010000116.1 GCA_031280075.1 Eubacteriales Family XIII. Incertae Sedis bacterium
TTGTTCCGTCAAATCAGGATAGGCAAACCCGAAGTCCCGTATTTCGATCAGCGCCATATTACACCGTCCTCGCAAGGTAGAGCACGCCGTCTTTCAGCTCAATGAGCAACGGCCAGAGAAGCTGTACGGCATACGCCGCCCAGACGACGGGCTGCGGTTCGCCCAAGATCAGAAAGGGAAAGAAGGTCGTAGTCGCCGCCGCGCGCATGACCATGGCGATGTGGAAGGCGAAAAGCACCGCAACCACAGCGATGCTGATGCCATCCCTCAGTCGGAAGCGCGGTGCGCCAAACACCGTGCGCCTGCGGGTGCCATATCCCTTCGCCCGCATCGCCTCTGCCGTTTCGATGCTGTCCTCCAGGCAGCGGCTCATCAGGATGCCGGTCAGACGAACCCCATTCCGAAGCGCAGCCAGCCGGCGCCCAAGCCAGCCCACATCCTCCTGCTCGCGCCCGCGTGAAGACGTGCCGAGCGCCCGTTGCGCCTCCATGATACCCCGCAGCTTCTGCCCCGTGACGGGAATGAACTTGATGATCATCGACACGACCATGGCTGAGGTAGGCGCGACATGCCCAAACAAAAACAGGAACTTGTCGTTCGTGATGAGTTTCTGATAACACTGAAACCAGACAAAGACGCTGAGCAGCATGCCGCCCATAGAAAGCCCAAAGGCGAGCGCCTCCAGCGTGACAGGGCCAAACGGCAGCAGGAACAGCGGTGTCGCGCCCCGGTGGTTGGTCAGCGGTGTCGCAACGACGACTACGGTGAAGAGCAAGGCGAGTAACCGCAGCCCGCGCAGGAATTTTTTCGCGCCGTTCATATAAAGCGAACACAGACAGGAGCAGAAGACGGCTATGGCGACATGGGTCGGCGAGAACGTCACCATCGCCGAAACAATGGCGCAGGCGATGTACAGGAAGATGGCAGCAGGGTGATAGTGCACAAAAAAATTCTTCAATCGCAGCTCCTGTTCTGTACAGCCTTTGTACGGCCTTCCTTTCTATATTGCTCCGACAGCTAAACCTTGGACAGTCATGCATAGAGCAACCTGATGACCGCCCCTATCCAGAACTGGATTGTCAGGCAAGAGCCGGCATCAGCACTTTTAGTATATCATTTTCTCCGGATGGTGTAACCTACAATGGATCCGCCCATTGGCTGCTCCGGTGGAATGAGGCGCTGTCACATTCCATATTGTGCTTTTCCGCAGATCACGGTAAGATGGTTGTTGCCGGTTGACGGCGATCGCTCCCCGGCACTGGTCGGGGAAGGCGGAATTCGAAGTGTATTGGAACCTTGCGGCAGACCCGCAGGCATGTAGGAAGAGGCGACAGGATGAGATTGCGCAAAATCAGGTTTGGGGAGGATCAAATGGTCGAGCTTGCGAGAATGGCGGATGCGTTTGCCCACCCCGCCCGTGTCGAGATCTTCCGGCACATCCTGAGCAGCAACCGGCAGCGCCAGCTTGTCCGCAACAAGGATCTCGTCGAGGCTCTGCCCTATTCGCAGGCGACCGTCTCACAGCATGTGTCCAAACTCGTGACAGGCGGTTTTTTGACGGCGCGCCCGCAGGGGACCTCCGTCTGCTACTACGCAAACGTCGGCTGTGTCACAAAATTCATGGACGGCATTTCGCGGCTGGGCAAGTGATGCCTTATTCTTGCAGGACACCACGTGCGCTGCGATAGAGGCATTCCTGCGCAAACTGGATCTTCGTCACGTTGAACCATTCCGCCTCCGGGACGGGGTAGAGAAACCAGGTGTTGTCCGGGGTCGACAGCGTGATGCACTGTCCCCTGCCGCGAAAATCGTACTCCGTGTGCACGGACTCCATGCTCGCGGGTGGGAAGTGTAGCAGCGAGCCGCCGTCCACGCCGCCGGCTCCAAGCTTGAGCCGAAAGCCTTCCGCGTCGTGCCACAGCGTCCCGATGCCGCAGTCGACGAAATTTTTCGCGTTGGGCAGAGCTTCGGCGAAGACCTCACAGCACAGGCGGTACGCACCGGATGCCACTTCCGCCTCGACCTTCGCCCGCTGCGCCTCGTAGAGCGCCGGGATGTGGAAGGTCTGTCCGCAGCAGGCGGCGGGAGCCATCACCTCGAGCCTGCCGAGGGGTGTCAGCCACATCGACAGCCCGCAGGCTTCACAGCGCAACTGCGCGCCCTCGGCGCGCATCCTGAACTCTGCGCCGCATTCCGGGCAGAGATAGAGGACTGCCTCCAGCCCCTCCGCCCGCCAAGGCTCCGTGATCTCGATGCCGCGCTCCCACTGCATGGCGTATTCGTCATATGAAAGCTTTTCCTGCAAAACCCGCAGGACTTCTTCATCGTCCGCTGCCTGCAGCTCCTCGCGGGAGAAGACCTGCTCGATCTCCGCTTCGAGGCGGATGCCCCTGCGCGTCCGCAGGTTCCAGATCGGGGAACGCAGATAATTGCCGTGCATGTTCAGCGTCACGACCGGGACATCCAGCAGGCGGGCGAGCTTCACGAGGGGCAGGCTGAGCGGCGAATGGGTGCCCACGTTCGCATACCGCGCCTCCGGATAGACGACAAGGATGTCGCCTCGTGCCGTCACGCGCCGGATGTTGCGGATGAGGGCAAGGTCACTCACGAATTTCCTCGTCCCGAGACAGCCGATCTGCCGATAGATCCATTCCCCGTAATGCTCGAAGCCCTCCAGCTCGGAGATGTAGTTTGCCCGGAAGGGGAAGAGGGTGAGCGGGGTCACATAAAAATCCATGAAGGCATGGTGGGTCGCGACGACGAGGAAGGGCGGGCGCAGCCCGCGCATGCCCTTCTTCCGGATGCGGAGCCTGCCCCCTCGCGTCAGGACGAAGCAGACCAGCCAAATGAGGGGCATCAGGAAGAGGTTTTGCCGGGGCGGAAGCCTGTGCCTGTCAAAAGGAGCTAGGACTACTTTTCTGCGGCGGCGAACAGTCCGCTTGCTCATATGCCTTCCCTTCCGCCTTGCGGGACACCCTTGGAAGTGTGCTGAAAACTGTCCCGACAAGTGTGCTGAAGACCGTCCTTAAGACCGTCCCGAAGACTGTCCCGAAGGTCATCTTGGAAGAGGTAGCGCCGGATGACAGGGACGTGCGACAGCACGCAGTAGAGCAACGCGGTCGCGACGAAGGAGGCTCCGGTGGGCGTGAGCGGGAACAGAGCCTGCATCCGCACGACGGCATGCACCGGGTCGTAGATGGCGAGCGAGACGGACACTCCGAAGAGGATACAAAAAATCCCTACCAGATTGAATCCGTTCGTATAATGGTATGCGCTGCGCCCAGGCAGCCCAAACGCGTCCCGCAGCGAGACGCGCTGCCTTCGGACGATGAAGAAGTCCGCGAAGAGCAGGGCGGCTAGGGGGGCGTAGACACAGGCTGTCACGGTCAGGAAGGCACCGAAGTGCTCCACAATCCTGCCCCAGAAGCACAGCGCGGCGACATAGGATGCGAGGATGAGGACGAGGGCGCGGTAATCCGCTTTGCGGAAGGATGTCTTGAGCGTGATGCCGTAGAGATACAGCCCGACCGCCTGCGTGCCGATGTTCGCGAATGCCACGAGCAACAGGGAGCACAGCCCTAGGGCAGGGATGGCGAGGGTGGCGAGCATGCGGGTCGGATCGTCGGTCGCCTCGCCTGTCGCATGCTGCATCGCGATGGACATGACCGCGCCTGCCACGACGAACAACGAACCGGAAACCCCTTGCCCAAGCACGCCTGCCCAGTATCCTGCTCGTTCTGTCCGGGCAAGGCGAGGCACCCCTGCCATGCCCCCGACGAGCGTGATGACGAAGGCGAAGTTCGCTTCGATCGACATGATGTACTAGATAAGCCGGTCGCCGCCTTCCGGATGCACCGGGCGGTAGTTCCACACGCTCCCCACGGGGACGGAGGTGCATCCGACGATGATGACCACGATGCCCGCCGCAAGCAGCATCGGCACGAGGATGCGCGTTGCCTTTGTGATGGCACCCACGCCGCGCAGCGCGATGAGCACTCCAAGCGCGATGCAGAGCAGGCAAAGAGGGATCCGCAGTTGCCGCCCTGTCTCAAGACCCAGCAGCCCCGCGAGATTTGTCATGGAAGAGGCGAAGAGGTCGGCGCATACCGCATACCACGGGAAGTTGATCACAATAATCAGCACTGTCATCAGGCGTACGCCGCGTCCGCCGAACACCGTCCGCAGCCATACCCAGATATCGATCCCAAAACGAACGGAGAGGATAACGGGCAGTTGATAGATGAGCAGCATCAGGAGTGCCCCGAAAAAAGCGCCGATGAGAAGCTGGCGGAATCCGACCAAGGTCGCGAGATAGACGCCTTGCGTATAGCTCCACGTGGCGATGCAGTACCCGGACAGGACGAGGAACGCCTCCCTAAAGCCGAGGGCGCGCTCCTTGAACAAGACTGGAACAACACCAAAAATGGCTTCCTGCCCAAGATCCCCGTGCGCCCCGCGCGTGCCCCTCACCGCAGAAAGGCTCCTGCGATGAGCGCTGCCAGACAGAGGATGGACAAGGTAATGACCAGCGCGTAGTCCTTCTTGCCAAACCGCTTCGGGAACACGTAGTCCTCGCGCTCCATCCGCGCAATGCGCTGTTCGATTTCGCTGTCCAGTGATTCCAAGTGCAAATGCGAACCCTCTCCCAGCAGCGGCGCTGCCGAACTTTCCTGATTGATATACTATTATATTCCTATTTCGCAAAATATGCACGAGGTGTTGTGTTAAACGCCCTGCCTGCGCCAGCCCCAGAAGACATAGTCCTCCCCGCCATAGGAGAACTCAAACCGTTCTCTGTCCATTAATGTCCCCAGTCAAAACGCCGTATCATACACCTCATTGTACCCAAGATGCCGCTGCATGCAGTCGAAGCTGGCGTGGTAGATTCCTGCCTAGTCCTTCTCCATCATCAGGATGTCCGCGCCGATGTCCGCAGTCGTCCAGATGGATGTCGAAGCTGTGCGTCCAGCCAAGCCCGACCGTCGAGAACGTCCTTTGGACGGAATTGTAGCAACGGGCATACCGCAGCGGGAATGCCCCCGGGATCACAAGATCCTCCTTTTGGTAGACAAAATTGCCGGTGGACATGTTGATCGGGTCGCCGCTGTACGCATTGCTCTTTGCAAGCCCCTTGAGGGAGCTGCCATACTCCGCGATCAGCGCCGCCGCCTCCGCAGGCGAAAGACCATCCCGGACGAGCTTCTCCAGCAGAAGCTTCTCAAGCACTTTGTGGTCTGCGCTCCATTTGGAATGCCCCTTCCATTCCGTGATCTGCGGGAGGCTGCGGATCCGGCTTGGCGACCTCGAAGTCATCCGCGACGACCTTGATGGCACTGCTTCCCATATCGACCCCTTTTCCCTACGCTTTCCCATCCCCGTCGGCGTGCACAGACCCAGCAGAAGCCCTCACCAAGCACCGCCAGCGATGAAAAGAAATGTCAGAACTCTTCACATACAGGATACCATTATCAGGATTGCATTTCAATAATAATTTCAAAAATTCTTCCACGAGAGCATTAGGCGTGCTCACCGACCCTCTTTCTCAGTGATTCGAAAAACGCCAACGGTGCCCCGTTGCTTAGGCTCGAGAGATACATCTTCCTATGCCCCCTTGACTTCAAGGAGATATCCAGCCAATAGCCTACCAACTGGTCTTGATATCGCCCTTCGTGCACAGGTTCCATGCTCACGCCCTGCACGTCCTCAAGCCAAATCGTCTCTTTTCCGTCGTTGATGACAAGACGATCCGCGTAAAGATCCAGCCTGATTTCCCTTTTGGTTCTTCTGAGCCCATATATTATTCCTCCGAAAAATGTCACTATAAAAAAGACGGCAATGGTGAGGCACTGCAGTGCGGGATGGGTATTTCGCGCGATGTCATTTAAGACATCCACCTCCATAAACACGATCAGAAAAAATATTGTTGGAAGCAATGAAGCAAAGACGATCCAAAGACCAATGCGCCTTACCGGGGAATAATCAAAGCGGTACCGACCGATCAGGGCACCCCTGTCTTCCACGTCGCTCCGCGCTGCCGCATCATCCCCCACGCCCTCCCGATAGACAAAGAAGCCCTCCAGATCCTCCAGCCTGGCGGGCAGGTGAACCTTCCATTCTTCTAGACTCCCCTCAAGCCGGAATACAAATCCGGCATACTGTGTGTCAAGCGTCTCCTTCGGCGTGGACAGATGCATCATGGGTTCTGTGATACCCCCCTTGGGGGCAAAGAAGTCCCGCTCCTCATCCCCGAAGGCATCCCCCCGGTCAAATTCATCGATCAGCCGGGCTGTCCGCGGCTGTGTGAGAATGCTTTTCGCGAAATCATTCCATTCTTCCAGTACCTTCAGCTGCTCCGCAAAGTCCCTAGCTGCCCGCTCCTGCCCCACCCACAGGAAGTAGTGCCCGTCCTCCTTTTTGAGGACGAGGACCGGCTCGCAGATAGGGCGGGTCATGA
>JAITHG010000210.1 GCA_031280075.1 Eubacteriales Family XIII. Incertae Sedis bacterium
GAAAACCAGCTAGAAAGGAGAAGTATGACGCAGCGCGCAGCATCATACAAAACGAAGAAATGAGAAAAAGCTACCACCTGGCAATGGTACAGGACAAAAAAGGCTTCGGTCTGGGCGCACTGCTCAAGATCGGAATCGTAGTCGGCGGTCTCTACTACGGATACAAATGGCTTTCGGAAGAAGGCAGGCAGTCCGGCGAACCCAGGCGCACAAAGCGCGCCGAAAGCCAAGGCGCAGGCGAAGAGACCGCAGCCGGCGCAGGCAAGGCGGCAAAAGAGATCAGCGACTTCGCGGCGCGCGTGCTGAAGGCGGCAAAGAAGACCGACGAATGATGCCTTCCGAGAGCCTTCAAGCCAGCTCTGGGGAGTAAGTCTGCAATATCAGAAGTTATTGTCCGTTCGGAAAATAACTTGCCATTTCCTTGAGTTTCTGTCATAATGCACTCAAGGAGATTTTTAAATGGGCAGAGCAATCAATCGACCGCAGTACTTGGAAAATTTAACCAAACTCCGTGAAGTCGATGTCATCAAAGTCGTAACCGGTGTCCGGCGCTCCGGCAAATCCACCCTGTTCGATCTGTATATCCAGCATTTGCTCCAAACCGGGGTTGCGCAGGACCAAATTGTTCATGTGAATCTCGAGGATGCCGAGATGGATCCTCTTCACGATTACAAAGCGCTGTACGATCATCTTGCATCGAGATTGCGCAAAGGGAAGATGACCTACATTTTTGTGGACGAAGCAGGACGCTGCGCCCATTTTGAAAAGGCGATCGACAGCATCTATATCAAGAAAAACACAGATGTATATATCACAGGCTCCAATGCGGATTTGTTGTCAGGCGAGCTGGCCACGCTGCTTTCCGGGCGCTACGTAGAAATAAAAATGCTGCCGTTCTCCTTTGCTGAGTTTTATGAGGCAAAAAAACAAAACGGCGGTGCCGAAGACAGACAGAAACTGTTCAGGGAATATCTGAACTTCGGCAGCTTCCCTGTTGTGGCGACGCAGCTAGGCGGCGACATGCAGTTGTCCGACCAGTATTTGGAGGGCATCTACAACACCATCATCGTAAAAGATGTTGTTTCGCGCAAAGGCATCAGCGATGTCAACTTGCTGAGAAACATCGTCAGTTTTCTTTGCAGCAATACAGGCAGTCCCATATCGACTTCCAATATCACGGATTATATCAATCGCAGCGGTCGAAAGATTACACAGAAGACGGTGGACAGATATGTAAAAGCCCTAGTGGACGGCCATCTGTTCTACAACGTCACGCGATACAACATCAAGGGGAAAACCCTGCTGAAAACCCTCGGCAAGTATTACATTGTCGACACAGGGCTCAGGAACCATATCCTGTCGACGCGCGACAGCGATCTCGGTCATCAGATCGAAAACATCGTGTTTTTGGAGCTTTTGCGCCGCGGATATCGTGTCAACATCGGAAAGCTCGATGACAAAGAAGTCGATTTTGTCGCGACAAGGCAAAACACGAAAGAATACTACCAAGTGGCTCTCACCGCCCTTGACGACGATGTTCGCAAAAGGGAGCTCGACCCTTTGAAGAAAATGAGAGACAATTATCCAAAATTCCTCATTACGCTCGACTTCATCGCAGGGGATGACGACGGCATCCGGCAGGTAAACCTGATAGACTGGCTGATGGACTGAAACACCGGCAGCGCCCCCGTCCCCTACAACAAACTGTTCACCGTCCCGATCAGCACCCCGAGCAGGGCTCCGAACCAGACTACGTAGCGCAGTTCCTTCCGCACGACATCGAGCACGAGGGACTCCACGCCCTCCGCGCTCATGCCCTTCACCTTCTCTGTGATGATGCCGCCGACATCGATCGTCTCGACGATGGGGCGCACGTGGCGCTTCATCAGTGCGCGGTAGGCATCGCGGGCGAGTTCCTTCAGCCGAGCGTCGTCCGGCGAAAGTGCGCGGGATACCTGCCCCAACGGCTGCGCCCAGAGCCTCTGCAGCTCGTCCTCCACAACGGGCATGACGAGCGAGCGCCCCTCAGCGAGAAGCCAGCCCTCGAGCTCCCTTGCCAACGGCTCTGCGAGCGCGGCTGCCAGTTCCGCCCCGAAGGTCTGCAGCGCCTTGCCCGGCATCTGCCGCTGGAGCACCGCTGCACCCTGTTCTGCGACCAGCTTGGCGAGGTCGGCGCGCAGCGCCGCCGCGACCACCCGCACGCACAGCTCCTCCTTCATCTCCTCGTCCGGCTCGGGTAGCAGGTCGCGCAGCGCGGCATCCTCCCCGCGCAGCGCCGCCACCATCCCGTCCGCAAAGGCATCCGTCAGCGCATCGGAGACAAACACGGTCTCCAGGTCGTCCGCCCCCCAGAATTTCGCCACGACCGCGTCGCCGAGCAGCTGTGCGATCTCATCCTTGCGCCGGGGGATCACGCCCGGCGTGAACGGCACGCGCCATCGCCCGGCATAGACCGCCCGCGTGGGGCGGAACAGCATTCGAATGGCGACATAGTTCGTCACCCAGCCGATCAGCCCGCCGATGAGCGGCCCCGCCAGCCAGTGCAGCAGCTCTGTCAAGTCAAACACCTCCACTTCGTTGTCGCCGCCGTACACTCTTTAGACAATTAGCAGTCGGCACGGTCGATCCAATACATGAAGTATACTACAGTAGGTGCACACGCCACAGTATCCTGCCTCGTGGGCATCCGGTCTGCAATCACGTTTCCGAGTTTCGTCTAGATATCTTTTATGCAAAAAACACAGAAACACTTGACAAAGTGCGTTACCGCATGCTAACTTATAAGAGATGTTAGCGCGAGCTAACGAACGCTGGTCGGCTGCTGCACGCAGCACTGCCCTGCAGGACGCTCCCGATGTGCCCTGCAGGCACCAAGAGGATTTGCAATAGATGGAGGTTTCTCATGAATACATTGAGAGAAGCGAGGTGCGGTGACACTGTGCGTGTCGCGGGGATAGAGGGCAGCGGCGCCCTCAGGCGCCGCATCATGGACATGGGTGTGACGAAGGGCACGGAGATCTTCGTGCGCAAGGTCGCGCCGCTCGGCGACCCGTTCGAAGTGAAGGTACGGGGCTACGAGCTTTCCATCCGCAAGTCCGACGCTGCGCTCATCCTTGTAGAGTAGCAGCGTCGGCTGGCGGTATGGCGCGGCATGCAACGGTATTGCGCCGTATAGCGCGGTATGATATGGAATCAAGCACGGTTTTATTTTTTATACGAGCGGTTAGCATAGGCTAACCAGAAGGAGGACGACATGGGCATCCGCATTGCCCTCGCGGGCAACCCAAACAGCGGGAAGACGACGCTTTTCAACGCGCTCACAGGCGCGAACCAGCGCGTGGGCAACTGGCCCGGTGTCACCGTCGAGAAGAAGGACGGCGAACTCAAGGGCAACAAGTACGTGAGCATCATCGACCTGCCCGGCATCTACTCCCTCTCGCCCTATTCGCCGGAGGAGATCGTTTCCCGCACCTATCTCGCGGAGGAGCGCCCGGAGGCGATCATGAACATCGTGGATGCCACGAGCCTGGAGCGCAACCTCTTCCTGACGACCCAGCTGCTTGAACTTGGCATCCCGGTTGTCGTGCTGCTGAACATGAGCGATGTCGTGCGCAAGCGCGGGGAGGTCATCGACTGCGAGCAGCTCGGGAAGGAGCTGGGCTGCCTGGTGCTGCCCGTCTCAGCGCTGCGCGGGGAAGGGCTCGAAGAGGCGACGGATGCCGCGATCTTGGCAGCAGAACGTGCGGAGAGGGATTGGGATCCACCGCTGCACAACTTCTCCGGTGTCGTGGAGCATGCGCTTGCGCACATCGAGGAAGCCGTGCTGCACGACCTGCCGGAAGAACGCCAGCGCTGGTACGCCGTGAAGCTGTTCGAGCGCGACACGAAGGTCGCCGAGCAGCTCGGGCTGAGCGCGGAGCAGCTTGCCCACATCGGCGTGGACATCGCGCGCTGCGAGGCAGAGAAGAAGGACGAATGCGACGGCATCATCACATCGGAGCGATACGACCGCATCGAAGCGATCATGAAGAACATCTTCAAGGTAAGAAACGAGATGCGCGTCAGCATGACGGACAAGATCGACAGCATCGTGACCAATCGGTTTCTGGCGCTGCCCATTTTCGGTGCCATCATGTTCCTCGTCTACTACGTGTCCGTCTCCACGGTGGGCACGCTCGTGACCGACTGGGCGAACGACGGAGTCTTCGGCGAGGGCTGGTCTCTGTTCGGTCTCGTGGATGTCCCAGGCATCCCGGTCGTCGTCGAAGGCTGGCTTGCTGCTGCGGGTAGCCCCGACTGGCTGTCAGGGCTTCTGATTGACGGCATCATCGGGGGCGTGGGCGCGGTGCTCGGCTTCGTGCCGCAGATGCTCGTGCTCTTCCTGTTCCTCGCCATCCTCGAGGGCTGCGGCTACATGGCGCGCGTCGCCTTTATCATGGATCGCCTGTTCCGGCGCTTCGGGCTTTCGGGCAAGAGCTTCATCCCCATCCTCATCGGGACGGGCTGCGGCGTGCCCGGCATCATGGCCTCCCGCACGATCGAGAGCGAGGCGGATCGCCGCATGACGATCATGACGACAACCTTCATCCCCTGCAGCGCGAAGCTGCCCATCATCGGCCTCATTGCGGGTGCCTTGATGGGCAACGCTGGCTGGGTTGGGTTCAGCTGCTATTTCATCGGAATCGCAGCCATCCTCTGCTCGGGCATCATCCTGAAGAAGATGCGCCCCTTCCGGGGGGTGGAGGCGCCGTTCCTCATCGAGCTTCCGGAATACCACAGACCGACGGCGGGCTTCGTCTTGCGCAGCATGCTCGAGCGCGCCTGGTCGTTCATCCGAAAGGCAGGCACCATCATCCTCGGCGCGGCAGTCCTCGTATGGTTTCTGTCAACCTTCGGCTGGGCGGACGGTGGCTTCGGATTCGTCGAAATGGACGACAGCATCTTGGCAAAGATCGGGTCGGGCATCGCCTGGATCTTCGCGCCGCTCGGATGGGGCAACTGGCGGTTTGCGGTCGCCGCCTTCGCCGGGCTCATCGCGAAGGAGAACGTGGTCGGCACCTTCGGTGTGCTCTACGGTTTTGCGGAGGTCTCCGAGAACGGCGACGAGATCTGGGCAAACCTCGCAGCGAGCGTCAGCATGCTCGCCGCCTATTCTTTCCTCGTATTCAACCTGCTGTGCGCGCCGTGCTTCGCGGCAATGGGCGCAATCAGGCGCGAAATGGCGAACCGCAAATGGTTCTGGGCAGCCATAGGCTACCAGTGCGGGCTAGCCTATGTCGTCGCGCTTTGCTTCTACCGCATCGGCATGCTCTTCAAGGGCGAGTTCACGGCCTACACCGTTTTGGCGCTGTTCCTGTGCGCGGGCTTTTTCTACCTGCTCCTTCGCCCGGCACGCTCCGGGGCAGTGGTGGCAACCGCGACCGCCGCAGGGCTTGCTGGTGCGGTCGGCATCGCGGGCGCGGCAGGGATGTCCGGGGTTGCGGTGCGACCCGGCAGTGCAGGCAGCGCTGCGGGTAGTGCAGGCAGCGCTGCGTGCGACGATACGCCGGCGGGGGAAGTGGAGACGCTCTCCTTCGGCGGCTGCGCAGGCTGCACAGGCTGCTCCGGCGGGAAGAAGAACCACGGGAAGAAGCACCACGGGAAGAAACATCGCGAAGAGGGGCACAGGAAAGCATGAGGTAGGCTCGCTGGTCTGCCGCATCA
>JAITHG010000226.1 GCA_031280075.1 Eubacteriales Family XIII. Incertae Sedis bacterium
CAGATCATCATGCGCTACGTGTTCAACAACTCACTGTCCTGGAGCGAGGAGACCGCTCGGTTCCTGTTCGTTTGGTTCAGCTGGATCGGTATCAGCCTCGGGCAGAGACGGGGGGAGCATATCCGCGTGACGATCGTGGTGGATCGCTTCAAGGGGAAGGCACAGCTGGCGGTGCTGATCGCGGCGGATGTCGTGACGCTCGCCATCCTGGCGGTGCTGGCGGGCTATGGGTACATCGCCATGCAGCTCATCTTCGATACGGGCACGCTCTCTTCCGCGCTCCGGATTCCCATGTGGATCGTGTTCTCGGCGATGCCGCTGGGCTGTGCGGTCATGGGCATCCGCGTCGTGGCAGGCATCGTGGATAAAGTCCGAAACGGCATCCAGCCGCCACAGGGGGAGGGGGTGTCTACGGGATGAGTGTACTATTTTTGTTCGCCTGCCTGTTCGTGCTGATCTCGCTCTCCGTCCCCGTCGGCTTTGCCATCGCCGGGGCGACGGCGACAACGATGGTGCTGTTCTCGGACATTTCCCTCGTGATGATGGGGCAGTACTCCACGTCGGGTGTCAACTCGTTCCCCATGATGGCAATCCCCTTCTTCATTTGCGCAGGTATCGTGATGAGCGCGGGCGGCATCGCGAAACGCCTGGTCGATGTGGCTGCAAACTGCATCGGTTTCATAACCGGAGGGCTTGGTGCCGTCGTGGGTGTCGCCTGCATGTTCTTCGGGGCAATCTCCGGCTCCGCGATGGCGACGGTCTCCACAATCGGCAGCATCATGATCCCGGAGATGGCGAAGAAGGGATACCAGACCGGGTACGGCGCGGCGATCTCTGCGTCCGCCGGGACGATTGGGGCGATCATCCCGCCGAGCATCCCCTTCATTATCTACGGGGTCGTGACCCAGACATCCATCGGAGATCTCTTCCTCGCCGGCATCATGCCGGGGCTCCTGATGGGCATTGGCATCATCATCGCCAACTACGTTCTCTGCAAGAAGAACCACATACCGGGCGAGAGCAAGAAGGGCGCCCGCGTCATCGGACGGTCGATCTGGGAGGCGAAGTGGGCGCTGCTCACGCCTATCATCATCCTCGGCGGGATCTACGGCGGGATTTTTTCGCCGACGGAGGCATCGGTCGTCGGTGTCGTGTACGCGGTGGTCGTCAGCCTCTTCGTGTACAAGGAGATCACGTTCAGGGGGCTGCTGAAGGCACTGCTCGACACGGCGGCGATCAACGGCATCACCACCTACCTGATCGGTCCGGCGACTGCCTTCGCAGCCTACCTCAGCATGGCGCGCGTGCCGTCCATGTTGATCGACGCGATCACGTCATTCACGGACAACAAGATCGTTTTCCTGCTGCTGGTCAACCTGTTGCTGCTCGTCGTGGGCTGCGTCATCGACAACATCCCCGCCTGCATCATCCTGGCACCGATGCTGCTCCCCGCTATGAAGAGCTTCGGGCTGGATCCGATCCACTTCGGCATCTTTATGACCATCAACCTGATGATCGGGCTCGTCACGCCGCCGTATGGCTGCAACCTGTTTGTGGCAAGCGCGGTCGCACATGTAAAGATGGAGCAGATTTTGAAATACATGCTCCCGTTCTATATTGCACTGGTTGCAGTTATGTTATTAGTTACATACATCCCCGGCATTTCGATGGGGCTGGTGTGGCTGCTCAGGTGACGGGACGGGCAGGCAGAGCAGGGCGAGGGCAAGAAGGGGAGGTGCCTTATGGCGAAATTCTCGTATGATACACAGCCGAGGCTGCAGTTTTTGGGCGAGGGGGACATCCGCCGCGTCCATGAAGGCGCTCTGGAAGTGCTGGGGCGGGCAGGTGTCTTCTTCGACAACGAGGAGGCGCTCGCGGTGCTGGAGCGGGTAGGCTGTACGGTCGACACGGAGGCGAGGATCGCAAAATTCCCGCCCGCCTTGGTCGAGGACTGCCTGCGGATGGTTCCCGAGAGCTTCCAGCTCTACGACAGGGATGGTGCCCCAGCCTTTGTCGTGGGCGGGGAGGGGCAGTGCTTCGATCCGGGATCGGCAGGGCTGCTCTTCCTAGATCGCGACGGCAGGACGGCTCGCCCCGCGACGAGCCGCGACCTGATCGACGTGTTTCGCCTAGTCGATGCCTTGCCGCTCTTCCCGATCCAGGCGACTGCACTCTCCGTGAGCGATGTCCCGACCGGCATCGTCGACTGTTACCGGTTTTACCTCTATCTGAAAAACAGCGACAAGCCCGTCTCGGGCGGGGCGTTCACCGTCGGTGGGGTAGGGCGGATCGCAGCCCTGCTCGCCGTCGCGGCAGGCGGCATGGATGCCCTACGCGAGCGACCGATGGCGACGCTCGATGTCTGCTCTGCCCCGGCGCTGAAGTGGAGCGACGTGAGCTGCCACAGCCTGATGGACTGCGCGCGGCTGGGCATCCCCATCGAGACCATCTCCGTGCCCATGCCGGGCGTGGCAAGCCCTGCCACGATGGCAGGCTCCCTGCTGGTTCACGTAGCAGAATCCCTGAGTGGCATCGTGCTCGCCCAAGCGGTCTGCCCGGGCGCAAAGATGATCCTGGGCGGGGCACCGATGGCGTTTGACATGCGGTACAGCACGACTTCCCTCAACGCGGTTGAGTCCAGCCTGATCGGCAACGGCTACGCGCAGATGGCGCGGTATTACGGCATCCCGTGCCACACCTATGCCGGGCTCGCCGATTCGAAGACGGTCGACGCGCAGGCTGGGCTGGAGACCGCCATGAGCGGGATCCTGGCAGTCCTCAGCGGCATCCACATGATCTCCGGCCCCGGCATGGTCGATTTCGTCAACACGATGAGCCTCGAAAAGCTGGTGATCGACCACGAGATGGCGCGCATGGCGGAACGGATCGCGCGGGGCGTGGCAGTGAACGAAGAGACGCTCGCCGTAGATCTGATCTGCGAGCTGGGTCCCGGTGGCGACTACCTCACGGCGAAGCACACCCGGCGGTGGTTCCGCGAGGAATCGTGCATTCCGACCGATGTCATCGACAAGAAAGGCAGGACGGACGGCAGCACCTACAGCCCCGAGGACATCCTCGAACGGGCAGGCAAAGAGGCAGAACGCCTGCTGGAAAACCACCAGCCAAAAGCCCTGCAGGCAGGGCAGGAACAGCAACTGGATGCCGTAATGCACAAAATCATGAAGGATCAAAGCATCCATTCGTTGCCATTCGTCCCATGAAAAGGAGGCAAAAAATGCAGAAAGGCAACCCCATCAGAAGTCGCACCCCAAACAGCGGCAACATTGACAAACCCGTCTTCTGGATCGCCGTCCCCATCCTCTTCCTTCTGTCGCTGACCCTCTTGGTCTTTTCGGAACAGAGCGGGGAGATCGTTCAGAAGCTGTTTTATGGAACAATGCAAAATTTGGGATTTCTCTACTCCCTGTGCGGCAT
>JAITHG010000257.1 GCA_031280075.1 Eubacteriales Family XIII. Incertae Sedis bacterium
ATCGTCCACCAAATACTTCTGCAAAATCCTCTCCGCTGCGTACTCCCCCGCCAGATCCAAGGTCTCATGGAGGTATTTTTGCCTGAATGCCGGGTGCTCGTTCCTCCCATAGGAGAATACCATCTTCGCCTTGATCCCGCCTTCCTCCAGCACGTCAAACCAGACCTTGGTGACCAAGGGGGCGGGCTGTTCGTCCATGTAGGCATCGTCGATATCGAAATGGAGGAAGTCCTCGGTCTCGTGGATGATGGAGGCGAAAAAATTAGGCAGATCCTTTCGGGCGATCTGGAAGCTCCCACCCAGCGAATTGATGCTCCGAAGGAAGTATCCGCAGCGCTCGCTGTATTCCGGGGAGCACTTGTACAGCGTATCCCCTTTCAGCAGATACACGCGCGCCAGGCCAGCGATAATCACGAATTTTTCCGTCATGGACACGCGCGCCATAGGGTACTCGCGCTCCAGTGTGCAATGCAGGGGGCAGTCCTTCTCCCTGACAGTGTAGGTACTGTCCCTAGTGCCCCTGTACCGATCCTCTGCAATCGTGATTTTGTCTCCATCCTGGAAGAGCTTCAGATATTCATCCATGACAGTGTTGGTGAAATCGATCGACCGCAATGACTCGCTCCTCCTGCTTGCGGGATGCCTGTAGTGCCGGAGGACAAAATCGAGCAGGGGGAGGCTGCCCGTGTGAAATGCGCCCCGGTGGAGCTGCACTTCGTCTTTTTTGCCCAGCGCAATCGTCTCCCCCAGGATGTACCGACCGACGAAATCCACGATGTCCTTCACCACGTACATCCTTTTGTGCCCTACCTTCACCGTCAGGTAGTTGCCTTCGTAGTAAGTGAGATGGAGGGTTGGTTCCAAAAAAAGCAGCGGTTGCTCTCCCGGCTCCGCCTCCCTCGACATTCGGTTGGCCCTACGGATCTCCGCATTGACCAGCACGGACAGCACATGCTCGCTCGTTCTGGAGGTTGCCTCCAAGGAGTCTTGGAAACGGGCCTCTTCCTCCTCGCCCCCCATGACATCGTCACCAACGGCATCCTCCTGCAAGGCATCCTCCTGATCGGAGCGGAAGCTCTTTCCCTGCTTTGCATATCGCTGCGCCGTGATGGCACCTGCGATAATATGGCAGCAGTCCGCGCCGCTCCTCAAAAACCCACTGCAGGTGCATTCCGCATACTCTATGACCGTGCAGGCATCATCCTCAAAGAAGATCTCGACGGTGGACAAGCGGCTTTGGCTCGGGTCGTCCACATCCGCAAGGATCCGTCGGTCATGGAACGAAAAGGCAGAGACTTTTTTCCCAAAATCGAGCTCCATACCGGCATTGATGGTAGGGATATCGGCGCGATCCAGCAGTACGCTATAATTCATTCTTGTGTCCTTTTCCTTTTGTACAGACTTTCAATGTTCAGCTCTAAGGTAGTATTATATCATGGGAAGCGATGTCTAAAGCTCTCGTGATGCGTCACAAGAATCGGTATGGCAAATTTGCGTCAATTGGGTTCATCCAAAAACTCTCGCCAGTGGTGTGAGTTTTTCATAGCCTGCAAAATCATTGCAAGAACCATCTGCCAACCCGGGTGTTTCCCGGGCGAATCCACACTTTTTGGGACTTGACACACCCCGAATTGGGAAACCTTCAATCAAACTCCTGATTTTCCCGAATGACATCCTGTCCCCTCTCAGGCACCGGACATTTTTCTTGTAGCATTGCCCTCCCATTGTTATAATGTCTGTATGAGGGATTTTTTGTACAACAAGAGCGATGTGATTACAGCCGTCGCCATCATCCTGATCGCTGTTCTGGTCATCTATTCGCGTGCGGATGCCCTGATGGGCGGCGCCGTCGCGCAGAAGGTCACGGGGAGCGGCGACATTGCCGATCTGCCCGTCGAGATACCCGGCGACGAGCCGGAAGTGGCGGACGCAGACGCAGAAGCGGAGGCAACGCCGCCCGAAGACGATGGGACTGCGGTGCAGCAGCCGGTGGATGCACAGCAGCCGGCAGGCGATGTACAGGAGGATGCGCAGGTGCCAGAACCATCAGTCACCGCACCTGACACATCCAAAAAACCCGTCAAGTTCACAATTGAAGTCGGTTCAGACTCTGGACTGATTGCGAAAAATCTGGTCGCTGCGGGGCTTGTGCCTTCCAGCAAGGCCTTCCTGAAGGAGGTTCGCAAGCTGAAGGCGGAGACGAAGCTGAAGGCGGGCACGTTCAAGATCACGCCTGGTACAAGCATCCGAAAGATCGTCAGGATCCTGACCGACTGACCGTTTGGAAGCCTGACCTGTCCGTGACGAGGCACGAGCGCAGACAGAAGACCATCATCGTTATCAATTGTTGCAGCCATATAGAAAGGGAGGTTTTTTCATGCCACTTGTCAACACGACTGAAATGTTCCGCAAGGCCTACGAAGGGGGGTACGCCATCGGCGCGTTCAACGTGAACAACATGGAGATCGTACAGGGCATCACGGAGGCGGCGAAGGAAGAGAACGCGCCGCTCATCCTGCAGGTCAGCGCCGGGGCGCGCAAGTACGCGAAGCACATCTATCTCATCAAGCTCGTCGAGGCGGCGCTTGAGGACACAGACCTTCCGATCGCGCTCAACCTCGACCACGGGGCGGACTTCGAAATCTGCAAGTCGTGCATCGACGGCGGCTTCACATCCGTCATGATCGACGGCAGTGCCCACTCCTTCGAAGAGAACATCAAGGTCACGAAACAGGTCGTAGAATACGCGCATGCACACGGCGTCGCCGTGGAGGGCGAGCTGGGACAGCTCGCAGGCGTGGAGGACGACGTGCAGGTGGAATCGCATTCGTACACCGACCCCGGGCAGGTGCAGGAATTTGTCGAGCGGACGGGGGTCGATTCGCTCGCCATCGCCATCGGCACCTCGCACGGGGCGTACAAGTTCAAGCCGGGGCAGAAGCCGCAACTGCGCTTCGACATCCTGGAGGAAGTCCAGCGGAGGTTGCCGGGCTTCCCCATCGTGTTGCACGGGGCATCGTCCGTCATCCCGGAGCTGGTCGAAAAGGTGAACCGTTACGGCGGTGCCATGCCCGGTGCTATCGGCATCCCCGAGGACATGCTGCGCGAAGCGGCGAAGAGCGCGGTCTGCAAAGTCAACATCGACTCCGACCTGCGCCTCGCCATGACGGCATCCGTCCGCGAGCACATGGAGGAGCACCCCTCCGACTTTGACCCGAGGCAGTACCTCTCCCCGGCGCGCGATGCCATCCGCGAGATGGTGCGCCGGAAGATCGTCAACGTGCTGGGCTGCGCCGGCAAGGCATAGCACAGCGTAGCGGCAGGCAGCGGACGGCGGCGCAAGGCGGATGGTCGCCGCAAGCGGCAACAGGCGGCAACAGGCAGCGGGGCTAGATGCACTCGCTGCCTTTTTGCAGGGCGATCGCGCCCGTACGCGCGATCTCGATGATCGTATAGGGCGAAAGCAGCTCGATGAGCAGATCCACGTTGCAGGGACGGTCACAGAGCTCCAGCATGAGCGAGGTGTGCGATATGTCCACAATGTCGCAGCGGAGGATCTTCGCGATGTCGATGATCTCGCTGCGCTGGCTCACGTCCGCCTGCACCTTGATGAGGGCGCTCTCGCGCACGACGATGCTGTCCTCCGGCAGGATGGCCACCTTCTTCACGTCGATGAGTTTGTCAAGCTGCCGCGTCACCTGCTCGCTCGTGTAGTCGTCGCCGTCCGTCAGGATGGTCACGCGCGAGAGCTCCGGATGGTCGGTCGGCCCGACCGCGAGGCTGTCGATGTTGAATCCGCGCCGCGCGAACAGCCCGGTGATGCGGTAGAGCACGCCGGCCTTGTTTGCCACGAGCGCCGAAATCGTGTGTTTCATGTCTGTCTTCCCCCTATAGTTTCATGACCCATCCATGCGTGTCAGGCAATCTACCTGACTGGATGCCGGTAATCGTGTCGTAGAGCCGCTGCGAGAGGGGACCGATCCTGTTGTCCGCGATGGTGATGTCCACGCCCTTCCAGCGCAGCTCGCCGACGGGGCTGATGACGGCGGCGGTGCCTGAGGCAAAGACCTCCGACAGCTCGCCCCTCCCTGCGGCATCGTAGACCTCTTCGATGGTGAAGCGTTCCTCGCGCACAGGCACGCCCCAGTCGCGCAGCAGCGCGATGACGGAGTCCCTCGTGATGCCGGGCAGGATCGTGCCGGAAAGCGGGGCGGTGTACACCTCGCCTCCCATGACGAAGAAGGCATTGGATGTGCCGATCTCCTCGACGTACCTGCGCTCCTGCGCGTCGAGCCAGAGCACCTGCGTGAAGC
The DNA here is from genome assembly GCA_031280075.1 of Eubacteriales Family XIII. Incertae Sedis bacterium. The sequence goes on from JAITHG010000257.1 coordinate 4,314, forward strand.
CGAGGTCGTGCGCCTTGATCTGCGACTTCAGGCTGGCGGCGTAGTTGCCCCCGACCTTCGTGGCACCTGTGCCCCCCGCCGCCGCGCGCACGTATTCGTCCTCGACGAAGATGCGCGTAGGCGCAAGCCCGCCCTTGTAGTACGAACCGACAGGCGAGAGGATGACGACGAACTTGTACTGCCTGGCAGGACGCACTCCGAGGAAGGGCTCGGTCGCGATGATGTAGGGGCGGATGTAGAGCGAGGTGTCCGGCAGGTCGGGCACCCAGTCGCGGTCTACCTCGACGAGCGTGCGGATGGCATCCACATAAAACCCCTCGTCAAGGGGCGGGATGCAAAACCTGTCCGCCGTCATCGAAGAGCGTTTTGCATTCATGTCGGGACGGAACAGGTTGAGCCCTCCGTCCGTGGACTTGTAGGTCTTGAGCCCTTCGAACAGCTCCTGCGCATAGTGCAGGACGGCAGCCGCAGGATCCAGCTCTATGGGCGCGTAGGGGACGATGCGGGCATCATGCCAGCCTGTCCCCTCGTCATAGTCGAGCAGGAACATGTGGTCGGTGAACACCGCTCCGAACTCGAGCGCATGCGCGTCGGGCTTTCGTTTTGGGTTTGCCGTCCGTGTTACTTTGATTTCATATTTCATGCCTGTCACCTCCATATATTTTCATGCCTGTCACCTCCATTATCTCCTCTCCGCCAGACTGTATTGCCCATCTACCGTATGACCTCGTTCTGGTAATGCTCGATGAGCCCTGAGCGCAGCCGCCAAAGCTCGTCGGACAGATCGACATAATATGCCTGCGGGTTTTCAAACCGCAGCAGCTCCTCCCACAGGGTGCCCACCTGCTCGCGGCAGTGCGCCTGGATCTCGTCGATGCCCGGCAGCTCGTAGACGAGCTGCCCCTTGCGGAAGATCTCCTTTCGCAGGTTGACCGCGACAAAGTTGGAAAGCTGTTTGCGCTTCCACGTGAACGACGGATCGAAGATGGTGTAGTCGTCCCCGGCGGGCGCGGGTTCGTGGTGCAGCGTGATGACATCGCAGAGCACGCGGTTCGTCTCCTTGTCGAACAGGCGATAGAGCGTCTTGAACCCCGGGTTTGTGAGCTTCTCCACGTTCTCGCTGATCTTCATCTTCGGGATGATTTCGCCGTCCTTCTCGATGCCCGCGAGCTTGTAGACACCCCCGAACACGGGCTCTGAGCGCGCCGTGATCAGCCGCTCCCCCGCGCCGAAGCTGTTGATCTGCGCGCCCTGCTGCAGCACGTCGCGGATCAGCCACTCGTCCAGGGAGTTGGAGATGACGATGCCGCAGTCCGGGAAGCCTGCCTCGTCGAGCATCGTCCGTGCGCGCTTCGTGAGGTAGGTGATGTCGCCGCTGTCGATGCGGATGGCCATCTTGTTCGGCTTCGTCTCGCGGAAGACGCGGATCGCGTTGGGAATGCCCGACTTCAGCACGTTGTAGGTGTCCACGAGCAGGGTGCAGT
>JAITHG010000045.1 GCA_031280075.1 Eubacteriales Family XIII. Incertae Sedis bacterium
ATTGTTATAATTATTGTTGTTATTATTGAATGCAAACATAACGACAGAGCCTCAAAGCGCCGCCGAAAGGTGCGCATACCCAAGGAAGAAGATGGAATAGTACACGAGCGGCGCGGTGAACAGCAGGCTGTCGATGCGGTCGAGGATGCCGCCGTGCCCGGGGATGAGGTTGCCGTAGTCCTTCATGCCGAGCGCACGCTTGACAGCGGAGGCGGCGAGGTCGCCGAGCTGGGAGAGCACGCTCCCGAGCGCACCGATGACGAGCGTGTGGACGAAGAGATCCGGCAGGGCGAACCAGCCGAACAGCCCGCAGCAGAGCACGCTGCCGAGCACGCCACCGACGCTGCCCTCGATGGTCTTCTTGGGGCTGATGACGGGCGCGAGCTTGTGCCGCCCGGCGAGCACGCCCGTGAAGTAGGCGAAGATGTCTGTGCCGAAGGCGGTGAGCACGACGAGCCAGGCGTAGTTTTCAAACCCCTGCACGATCGTCCCTTCCCGCAGCGTGAAGCTGAACGGGATGAGATAGAGGTGGAACAGGAAGAATGCCACATAGACGAGCCCCGCAAGCGTGACCGCCCCGTCCCGGAGATCCTGCCGCTTCAGCAGCACGGCTAGGCACAGGGCGACGGTCACGAACAGCCACAGCATGACGGAGCCTGCGAGCAGGCTCGCATCCAGGAAGACGGTCGGCGCGTAGAGCAGGACGATGGAGACATAGCCGACCGCATAATAGGGACGGGCACCCAGCGCCGTCTCAAAAGCCCGGTAAAACTCGCGCAGGGCAAAAAACGTCAGGACAAAACAGCCCGCTTCCAGCACGTGCCCGCCGAGGTACACGAACACGAGCAGAGGCGCCATCGCCAGCCCCGAAAGCACCCGCGTCCTCATTCGGAACACCACCCGCCCCGACCGGCACGCACATCCCGCGCACGCTGCGCATCCCTGACATCCCATGCGCACAACACATCCCGCGTCCTCACTGCGACCGCCCCCCGAACCGGCGCTCGCGCGTCCGGTATTCCTCCAGACAGCGTTCGTACTCCTCCGGGGAAAAATCCGGCCAGAGCACGTCCGTGAAGACGAATTCGCTGTAGGCGCACTGCCACAGCAGGAAGTTTGACAGACGCTGCTCCCCGCTCGTCCGGATGACGAGGTCGGGATCCGGCATCCCCGCCGTGTAGAGGCGGGCTGCCAGCGCGTCCTCCGTGACATCCGCAGGCGTGATCGACCCGCTGGCGGCATCCTCCGCGAGCAGGCGCGCCGCGCGCGCGATCTCCGCACGGCTGCCGTAGTTGAGGGCGATCGTGAAGCGCAGCCCTGTGTTGCCCTGCGTCCGGTCGATGGAGCGCGAGAGCGCCTTCCGCGCTTCGGGGGGCAGCTTCGAAACCTCCCCGATCGCCTGCACGACGACATTGTTGCCGTGCAGTTCCTCCAGCTCCGACCCGACGTACTTCACGAGCAGGCGAAAGATGCCGGAGACCTCGTCCCGGCTGCGCTTCCAGTTCTCCGTCGAGAAGGCGTAGACCGTCAGGCATTCGATGCCCAGCTCGGACGAGCGGCGGACGATCCGCTTCATCGCCTTCATGCCCGCGTCGTGCCCGGTGAGCTTCCGCTTGCCCGCCTGCTCCGCCCAGCGCCCGTTCCCATCCATGATGATGGCGACGTGCCGGGGCATGCCAGTCAGTCCACTGCTGCCGCTGTCGATGCTGCTTCCGCCAGCGTTGCCGCTGCCGCTGTCAATGCTGCTTCTGCCAGCGCTGCCGCTGCCGCTGCGTTCGCCTGCTGGCATCAGACCTCCAGGATTTCCTTTTCCTTGACACCGACGATCTCGTCAATCTTTTTGATTGCATCGTCCGTGTGCTTCTGAACCGTCTTCTCCTCGTCGCGGAGGTCGTCCTCCGTCAGCTCGCCATCCTTCTCCTGCTTCTTCAGCCGGTCGTTGGCATCTCTGCGCTCGTTGCGCACCGCCACCTTCGCCTCCTCGCCGAATTTGTGCACGAGCTTCGTCAGCTCCTTGCGCCGCTCCTCCGTGAGGGACGGAACCTGCAGGCGGATGACCTTGCCGTCGTTGGCAGGGTTGATGCCGATGTTCGCCGCGCCGATCGCCTTCTCGATGTCGTGGATGGACTTCGGGTCGAAGGGCGAGATGAGCAGGGATCGCGGGTCGGGCGCAGAGATGTTCGCGATGCTCTTCAGCGGCGTCGGCGTCCCGTAATAGTCGACCGCGACCTTGTCGAGCAGCGCCGGGTTTGCCTTGCCCGCGCGCACGGTGTTGAGATTCTCCTTCAGGACGGAGATGGTCTTCTCCATCTTCTCCGAAAGCCTGGTCTGTACGTCGTCTGCCATGTGAATACCTCCTACTGCATGCAAATCCTTTGTGGTTGCTTCCTGTTCTTGTTATAATATAATAATCGGTTGTCCATCAAACCGGGTCTGTCACTCGATAATCGTCCCGATGGATTCCCCTCGCACGGCGCGCAGCACGTTGCCCTGCTCGGCGATGGCGAACACGTGGATCGGGATCTTGTTGTCCCGGCAGAGCGATGCCGCCGTGCTGTCCATGACACCCAGCCCCTGCTCGAGGATGTCCTGGTGCGTCAACCGGTCGTAGCGTTTGGCACCCGGAACTTTCTCCGGGTCGTCGGAGTAGACGGCATCGACCTTCTTCGCGAGCAGGATGACATCCGCGTCTATCTCTGCGGCGCGCAGGGCTGCGGTGGTGTCCGTCGAGAAGAAGGGGTTGCCCGTTCCTGCGGCGAAGATGACCACGTCGCCTCGCTCCAGGTGGTGGATGGCGCGCCTACGGATGTACGGCTCCGCGATTGCCTGCATCTCGATGGCGGTCTGCACGCGCGTGCTCAGCCCAGCCGCCTCGAGCGCGGACTGGAGCGCGAGGGAGTTGATGACGGTCGCAAGCATCCCCATGTAGTCCGCCGTCGCGCGATCCATCTTGCTGCTCGTGCGTCCCCGCCAGAAATTCCCGCCGCCCACGACGAGCGCCACCTGCACGCCCAGCTCCGTGACCATGCGGATTTCCTTCGCGACTGCGCTGAGTGTGTCGTCGTCCAGCCCGAACCGCCCGCTGCCCGCGAGCGCCTCCCCGCTGATCTTCAGCACCACACGTCTGTATTTCACCTCTGAAGGCATACCTTTCTCCTTGTCTTCCGCGCTGCTCCCCGTCCACCCGCAGACCGTTGCGGCACACCCGACTTCGGTGCTGCCCCTCACTGTCTGCAAGTCGTAGCGGTGCCCTTGTCTGCTTCGATTGCCATGTTATATAATAACAGAAACCCATTTCACTGAAAAGAGGAGGGGAAATGCAACAACAGCACAAAATCGAAACCATCGCCCTGCCGGGCGGGCGGGCGGACGTATTCCTGCAGCGCTTTGTCCTGCCGGACGAGGCGGAAGGGCTCCGCCCGCCCGTCATCATCTGCCCCGGAGGCGGCTACTTCGTCATCGGCACCTCCGAGGGGGAACCGGTGGCGCGGCGCTTCATCGCCGCAGGCTATGCACCCTTCATCCTGCACTACTCCATCGCAAAGAGCGCACGCTTTGACCGGGGCGCGCACCCCCCTCTGCTGGCAGTCCAGGATCTCGGGGAGGCGGCTGCCTGCGTGCTCGCGCGCGCGGAGGAATGGGGCCTCGACGCGGAGCGGCTCGTGCTCGCTGGGTTTTCCGCCGGGGGGCATGTGACGGCGACCTACATCGGAGAGTCGATCTCCGCGCTGCCATCTTTGCCGCTGCCCGCCGCCGCCCTGCTCGTCTACCCACTCATCCGGCAAAACCCGCTGCACGTGCGCCACCCGGGCGAGTCACCGGACGCGGACGATGTGCGGGGGCTGCAGAGCTACTACATGTTCGGGCTGGAGGGACCGTCGGACGAAGACCTAGCCGTCTTCGACGCGGCGCACCGCGTGGCGACGGGGTGGCCGCCCACCTTCCTCTATCACAGCCGCGACGACCAGATGGTTCCCTTCGAAAGTTCCGAGCGGCTCGATGCCGTCCTCACGCAGCACGGTGTCCCGCACGTCTTCCACGCTGCGGACGAGGGCATCCACGCCCATCCCTTCGAGCACGACGAATGGTGGCAACCCTTCATCGACTGGCTCGGCAGCACGCTCTGAAGCGAGCGGTTCGCTCACCGCACGGCAACCGCAGCACGGCAGCACCGCAGCACGGCAGCGCCACAGCACTGCAGCGCCACAGCACCACAGCACCACAGTACGGCAGCAATGCACTGCACCAAAAATCATTCGGCAACATTATGCAACATTATGCGACATTACGCGCAATAGAAAGAAGCAAAAGACCCATGAAAGAACTGTTTATCGAAGGAAGAAGCCTCCCGGAAGCCTATCACAAGGCGATCGATGCCCTGCTCAGCGAAGGCGAGGTCGTCGACTGCCCTGCCTACGGGCAGCTGCAACGCGAGGCAAGCATGACCATCGTCGTCCACGAGCCGCTCGCGGAGCCACGCATCAGCAAGCTCATGATCGGCGGTCCGCACGAGCTGCAGCAGTATGAGATGGAGATGCTCGACGGCATCCTCGACTTCATCATCGGCAAGGGCGAGACGCTCTGGGAGTACACCTACCACGACCGCTACGCCCACCAGCTCGACTTCGTGATCGAAGAGCTGAAGCGCGATGCCTACACGCGCCGTGCCATCATGAACCTGCGCAATTTCGATGTGGACAGCAGCAACGACGACCCTGCCTGCCTCCAGTCCATCCAGTATTTCATCCGGGACGGGCAGCTGCACTGCAAGATCCTGTTCCGCTCCAACGACCTGCCGGAAGCCTTTTATTTCAACGCCTTTGCCTTGATCCGCCTGCAGGAGAAAGTGGCAGCGGCAGTCGGTGTCCCCGTCGGGACTTACACGCACCGCGCCAACTCCATGCACGCCTACGAGAAGAACTTCCCCCTTCTGGAAGGATATGTGGACAATATAAAAGGCAAACCCTTCGAGGAGCTGACCTATCACTATGAAGACTTCTACCAAGAACTGATGGAGGAGGAGATCCCCTCGATCCTTGAGATGGTGAAGAGCAAGCGGGCGCAGTACGGGGTGGAGTGAGCCCGCCCTTGCGCACGCTCGGCATGGATGCCTATGCCGGGTCTCCGGGCGGCACGCTCACACGATGTGGCAGGAGACGCTGTGCCCCGGCGAGACCTCCCGCAGCTTCGGGACTTCCGTCCGGCACCGTTCCTCCGCGTGCGGGCACCTCGGGTGGAAGGTGCAGCCCGGCGGCGGATTCAGAGGGGTCGGCACGTCCCCTTTCAGGATGATGCGATGCCGGGTTGCCTCGACGGCGGGATCGGGCACGGGGATCGCGGACAGCAAGGCAACGGAATAGGGGTGCAGCGTGCGGCTGTAAAGCTCTGCCCCCTCCGCAAGCTCGACGATGCGCCCCAGGTACATGACGGCGACGCGGTCGCTGATGTACTGGACTGCCATGAGGTCGTGCGAGATGAAGATGTAGCTGAGTCGGGGTCTATGCTGCCTCAGCTCCTGGAGCAGGTTCAGGATCTGCGCCTGCATGGAGACATCCAGCGCGGAGATCGGCTCGTCGCACACGATCAGGGACGGGTCGCCTGCCAACGCCCGCGCGATCGACAGACGCTGGCGCTGCCCACCGCTGTACTCGTGGGGGAAGCGGTCTGCCATGCGCGGGTCGAGCCCGGACATGGCGAACAGTTCCTCGACGCGCTCCACGTATTCGCCCTTCGATCCGGTGAGCCGGTGGATCTTCAGCGGCTCGCCCACGATGTCCCTCGAGTTCATCCTCGGGTCGAGCGAGCTGTAGGGATCCTGGAAGACAAGCGCCAGCTTCCTGCGGTAAGGGCGCATCCTCCGCATTCCGAAGCCCGTGATGTCAGTCCCCTCGAAATGGATCTCTCCCGCCGTCGGTCTGTAGAGACGCGTCACGCACCGCCCGATGGTCGTCTTGCCGCAGCCACTCTCGCCCACGAGTCCCAGTGTCTCCCCCGGGCGCAGCGTCAGGCTGACGTCGTCGACCGCCTTCACTTCGGCGACCTTCCGGCGAAACAGCCCGCGCGTGACCGGGAAGTACATCTTCAGATCCCGGATTTCCAGGATGTTTTCTTCTGGTACGGTCATGACGCTCTTCCTCCCGCTGCCTTCAGGCAGCCCACCGAATGCCTGCCACCGAGCGGCACAGGCTGCCTGATCGGTGTATCGTCGCAAATGGCGGCGCGTTCGGGGCAGCGCTGCCGGAACGGGCAAAGATCCGTGCCCCCGATCAGCGACGGAGGCGCGCCCTTGATCGGCACGAGTGCCTCCCCGAGCCGGGGGACGCACTTCAGCAGCCCCTTCGTGTAGGGGTGTGCCGTCTCCTGCCAGATCTCCTGTGCCGTACCCGACTCCACGATGCGCCCGGCATACATCACGTTGATGCGGTGCGCATACCGCGCGACCACGCCCAAGTTGTGCGTCACGAGGATCAGGGCAGTCCGGTACTCTTGCACCAGCCCGTACATCAGCTCCAGCAGCTGCGCCTGGATCGTCGCGTCGAGTGCCGTCGTCGCCTCGTCCGCGATGATCATCTTCGGATTGCAGAGCATTGCCATGCCGACCATGACACGCTGGCGCATCCCACCGCTCAGTTGGTGGGGGTAGTCGTCGATGCGCCGCGCCGGATCGGGGATGCCCACCTTGCCGAGCATCTCGACGCACCGCTGCCTCGCCTCGGCGCGGGACAGCCTGCGGTGCACCGTCAACACCTCTGCCATCTGCCGCGCGATGGTCATCGCGGGGTTGAGAGAGGTCATGGGCTCCTGGAAGATCATCGAGATCTCGGAACCCCGGATCCCGCACAGCTCGCTGCTGTGCTTGCCCATGGAGAGCAGATCCCGCCCGTCGAAGAGGACGCGCCCTGAGGCGATCTCCCCGGGCGGGGTCGGGATGAGCTGCAGGAGCGACATCTG
>JAITHG010000138.1 GCA_031280075.1 Eubacteriales Family XIII. Incertae Sedis bacterium
GATTTTGACCGAGCCGTACAACTGCCCGAAAATCCCGCCCCGGTCGATGTCGCCGACCAGCAGGACGGGTGCCTTGGCGAGCTTTGCCATCCCCATATTGACGAAATCGTCCTTCGCGAGGTTCAGCTCTGCCGCGCTGCCCGCCCCCTCGAGTACGATCACGTCATAGTCCGACGCGAGCGAATCGTAGGCCTTCCGAACCTCCGGGCGCAGCGTCTCCTTCATCGCATAATAGTTTTTCGCCGTTATCGTATCGAGCACCTCACCATGCAAAACCACCTGGCTGCCTTGGTCGTGCACGGGCTTGAGAAGGATGGGGTTCATCCTGACATCCGGCTCCACGCCGGCCGCCTCCGCCTGCGTCACCTGTGCGCGCCCCATTTCCAGACCGTCGCGGGTGATAAACGAATTCAGAGCCATGTTCTGCGACTTGAACGGGGCGACCTTGTAGCCGTCCTGCTTGAAGATTCGGCACAATGCGGCAACGAGGATGCTCTTCCCTGCGTTCGACATCGTACCCTGCACCATGATCGCCTTTGCCATTTGCGTTTTCCTTCTTTATATATTATCTCAGCGTCGGGCGCGCTCGTACTGCGTCGGCCACGGGATCTCGACACCCAGCGCCTTCGCCGCCGCCAACGGCCAGTACGGATTGCGCAATAGCTCCCGTCCCATGTAAATCATGTCCGCCTTGCCCTGCGTCAGATACCCATCTGCCTCGGATGCCTCCGTGACCAGGCCGCCTGCCACCGTCGGGATGCCCAGCGCGTCCTTGATGGCAGCCGCCGCCGGGATCTGGTAGCCGGGCACCGCCTTGGGAACGACAGGGATGACACCGCCTGTGCTGACGTTGACCGAGTCGATGCCCGCCGGAATGATCGGCTTCAGCATCTCTATCACATCGACGACCGTGTTGCCGCCCTCTCCATAGTCCTCCGCCGTGACGCGCACCTCCAAAGGCTTCCCGCCGGGCCAGGCATCCTTCACGGCATGGACGACCTCCGCGAGGATTCTCCCCCGACCCGAATAATCGCCACCGTACCCATCCTCCCGCCGGTTGGTCAGGGGCGACAGGAACTCATTGATCAGATACCCGTGGGCGGCGTGGATCTGCACAAGGTCAAAGCCCGCCTGCAGAGCGCGGCGCGCAGCCTCCCGGAAATCCCCGGCAACCTTCTCGATGTCCTCCTGCGCCATGGCAACGGGAACCCGGCTTTCCGCGTCATAGGCGATGGCGCTGGGGGCATAAATCAGAGGCACATCGGCAGTGCACTTCCGCCCGGCGTGGGCAAGCTGAACGCCGACCTTCCCCCCGAGTGCGTGCACGGTCTCCACAAGGCGCGACATCCCATCCACCTGCTCGTCGCACCACAGCCCCAGGTCGTTGGAACTGATGCGCCCTTCCGGCGACACCGCAGTCGCCTCCAACACGAGGAGCCCGACACCTCCCACCGCCCGAGTCCCATAATGAAGCAAGTGCCAATCCGTCACCTTGCCATCCGCCCCGGCGCTGTACACGCACATCGGCGCCATGGCGATCCTGTTTTTCAGCGTAAGATCCTTTAGCCTGATTTCATCAAATAACATAACGCACCTCCCGTCACATCCGTCCTGATTTCTTTCTACTTTAATGGTAAAGGACACGGGCAGAGTTCGCAAGAGGTAGAGAGACGAAAAGGGGGAGACAAAAAGGGGACGGTTCATTTCTGTCTCCATGCTTGCATTGCGGCGCTTTCCTGTGGTATACTTTCCGCATGGAAGAACAGGTGTTTCGAATCATATCCGACTACCGCATGATGGGCGACCAGCCGAAGGCTGTGGAGGCGCTTTCTGGCGGGGTTTTGGCGGGGAAGCGTTTTCAGACCCTGCTGGGTGCGACCGGCTCCGGAAAGACGTTCACGATGGCGAACGTCATCGAGCGCGTGCAGAAGCCCACGCTCGTCATCTCGCACAACAAGACGCTCGCGGCTCAGCTCTACGGGGAGTTCAAAGAGTTCTTCCCTGAGAATTCCGTGGAGTATTTCGTGAGCTACTACGACTATTACCAACCCGAGGCGTACGTGCCCTCGACGGACACCTACATCGAGAAGGACTCGGACATCAACGACGAGATCGACAAACTGCGGCACTCTGCCACGGCGGCGCTCGCAGAGCGGCGGGACGTGCTCATCGTCGCGAGCGTGAGCTGCATCTACGGGCTGGGCAGCCCCATCGACTATGAGAAACAGGTGCTCTCGCTGCGTCCCGGCATGGAGAAGAGCCGGCGCGACATCCTCATGAAGCTCGTGGACATCCAGTACACGCGCAATGACCTCGCCTTCGACCGCGGCAACTTCCGCGTGCGCGGGGACGTGGTGGACATCTACCCGTCGGGTGGGGAGAGCGCCGTGCGGGTGGAGCTTTTCGGCGACGAGATCGAGTCCATCAAGGAGATCGACCCGCTGACGGGCGAGATCACCGCCCAGCGCAACCACATCGCCGTCTTCCCCGCCTCGCACTACATCACGTCGAAGGAGCAGATGGAGGTCGCCTGCGCCACGATCGAGGCGGAGCTGGACGAGCGTCTGCGATGGTTTGGCGACCGGGGGAAGCTGCTCGAGGCGCAGCGCCTAGAACAACGGACGCGCTTCGACCTAGAGATGCTGCGGGAACTCGGGACCTGCAAGGGTATCGAGAACTATTCCCGCCATCTGACGGGCCTGCCTGCGGGGCACCGCCCCTACACCCTGCTCGACTACTTCCAGGACGACTTCCTCATCATTCTCGACGAGAGCCACGTCATGCTGCCGCAGCTGCGCGCCATGTACAACGGCGACCGCAGCCGCAAGGAGTCGCTCGTGGAGTACGGCTTCCGGCTGCCTTCGGCACTCGACAACCGTCCGCTGCGCTTCGA
>JAITHG010000312.1 GCA_031280075.1 Eubacteriales Family XIII. Incertae Sedis bacterium
AGACCTGCACTGGGATCAGAGCCGCATCGGCAAGGTGGCGCGGCATCTGGCAGCGAATATGGGGCGTGCGGTCGGCAAGGGGGACGATGATGGCGGTGCGGCGATGGACATTGGGCACAGGGGTGACTTCCGCGGTGCCTATGCCGGACAGATCGCCCTGCCGATCAAGGCCGATGCCCTGCGCTATGTCAGCACACCCGCCATCTCCGTCTGCGAGGTTCGCATGTTGGCGGAGACGGGGGCGGGCAGTGCGATGAACCCGGCGGCTATGTACGACTGGAACGCATTTGCCGGGGTCGATCCATACAGCTTCTTCCTCGGCGGCCCGCAGCCGCTCATCGAGATCACAAACCCAGCCGCACCGGAAGGGGAGCTGTATCTCTTCCGCGATTCCTTCGCCTCCTCGCTCGCCCCGCTGCTCTGCACTTATTATAGGAAGACCACACTGATCGACCTTCGCTACATCAGCTCCGAAATCCTGCCAGACTACATCCGGCCAGGCTCCGGTGCACAGATCCTCTTCCTGTACAATCCCAAGGTTCTCAACCAGCCCGCAACCCTGCGCGCACCATCCAACTGAGGGATGATATAATAGGTTCATAGGCTATCCAAACAGAAGTATACACAGAAGTATAATGGAGGATCATGAAAGAAATCCCCTTGAGCGTCCCCAACCTCGGGGCAGATATTATCGACAATCTGCGCACCTGCGTCGAGAGCGGATGGGTCTCGACCGGCGGTCCCTTTATCACGGAGTTCGAAGAGAAGGTGGCGCGCTACATCGGTGCCACGGATGCCGTCGGTTGCCAGAGCGGCACAGCGGGTCTGCACACGGCGCTTCGCCTGCTCGGCGTGGTGCCTGGCGACCTCGTGCTCGCCCCCACCCTGACCTTCATCGCGGCGGTCAACCCCATCCGATACCAGTTTGCCGATCCCGTGTTCCTGGACTGCGACGACAGTTTTTGCATCGACCCTGACAAGCTCGAACGATACTGTGTGGAAGAATGCCGCACCGAGACGCGCAACGGCGCGCTCGCCCTTGTCGAAATCGCATCGGGTAGGCAGGTGAAGGCCGTCATCCCCGTCCACGTCTTCGGCTTCCTCGCCGATATGGAACGCATCACGGACATCGCCGCACGCCATCATCTCAAAGTGCTCGAGGATGCGACAGAAGCGCTCGGCAGTTTCTGGGAGAGCGGGCGGTGCGCAGGAATGCACGCAGGGCTTGCGGGCGATGCAGGCGTCTTTTCGTTCAACGCGAACAAGATCATCACGACGGGCGGCGGCGGCATGATCGTGTCGCGCGACGCAGGGTTGCTGGCGCAGGCGCGCTACCTGACGACTACGGCAAAGGACGACGGTCTGTACTTCGCCCACGGCGACGTGGGATACAACTACCGGATGCTCAATCTACAGGCTGCGCTGGGCGTGAGCCAGATCGATGCCCTCGAAGGATTCATCGAGACAAAACGTCGCAACCTCGCCCTCTACGCAGACCTGCTAGAGGGCGCACCCGGTCTGCGCCTGCTCCCCCTGCCGGAAGGAATCCGCTCCAACGCTTGGTTTTATTCATTGTACATAGACGATGATGCCGGAACCGATGCGGGCGAGCGGCGCGACCGCATCATGCGTGCCCTCATCGCGGAAGGCATCCAGTGCCGGCCGGTCTGGAAGCTCGTGCATACGCAGGCTGCTTACTCGGACTGCAGAGCCTACGGCATCGAGCAGGCATGTGACTACGAACGGCACATCCTCAACTTGCCCTGCTCCACAAACCTCCCGGAGGAGGATGTCCACCATGTCTGCGCACGCATCCGGAAGTGGGCATAGCCGCGGCATGTACAGGCGCTTCTGCAAACCCCTGCTGGACTTCCTGCTGGCGCTGCTCGCGCTGGCTCTCTTCGGATGGCTTCTTCTGATCCTCGCCTTGCTCGTCGCCGTGAAACTCGGGCACCCCGTGCTCTTTCGCCAGCAGCGTCCCGGCAGAGGCGGGCGCATCTTCACGCTGTACAAATTTCGTTCCATGACAGACGCGCGGGACACGGACGGCAAGCTGCTCCCTGACGAAGCGCGCCTGACACCCTTTGGGCAAAAACTGCGCAGCACCTCGCTCGACGAGTTGCCGGAACTGCTGAACATCCTGCGTGGCGACATGAGCTTCATCGGCCCGCGCCCCCTGCTCGTGCAGTACCTGCCGCGCTATAACGACAAACAGGCGCGCCGCCACGAGCTGCGCCCCGGACTGACGGGGTGGGCGCAGGTGAACGGTCGCAACGCCATCGACTGGAGCCAGAAATTCGAATACGATGTCTGGTACGTCGACCACGTCAGCGCCGTCCTCGACCTGCGCATCTTCGCGCGGACTGTCCTGTCCGTGCTGCGGCGCGAGGGCATCAGCGCTGCCGGCGAGGCGACCATGGGCGAGTTCATGGGAAATGAAGCGGGGGAAGCGGATGGAGCGGATGGAGGGGAAGGAGGGGAAGGGACACCATGAAAGAACTGTACATCATCGGAGCCGGCGACTTTGGGCGGGAGACGGCCGACACTGTCCACGAGATCAACGAGGCAGCCCCTTCGTTCCGGATCGCAGGCTTCATCGACGACGACGAGCGGATGCATGGACAGTGCATCAACGGCATCGAGGTCGTCGGTGGCTCTGAATCCCTGTTTGCGATTGCCGAGCGCAGCGACACGCGCCCTTGCGCCGTCATCACCATCGCAAATCCGCGCATCAAAAGAAAGGTCGCAGAAGAGTTTGATGGCATCGTCGAGTGGGTCAACATCATCCACCCCAAGGCCATCATAAAGCGGAGCGCCGTCGTCGGATGCGGCAACATCATCCAGCACTTCTCCTCCGTCAATTCGAATGCCTTCGTCGGCGACCACTGCCTCATCAACAGCAACTGCGTCGTCGGGCACGATGTGCGCTTTGGCGATTGTTCCTCCATGATGCACTTCGCCGGCATCATGGGCGACTGCATCGTCGAAAACGGTGTCTTCATCGGTGCGAACGCAGTCACCGTGCCCCGCATCCGGATCGGCGCGGGTGCCGTCGTCGGTGCGGGTGCCGTCGTCCTGAAGGACGTGGAAGAAGGCGCGACCGTAGTGGGCAACCCCGCCAGGCGTGTCAAGTGACATGGCTGACAATCGTGCCCAGAAAAAGGTTCTTTTCACCGCAACCGTGGACAGGCACATCCTCGCCTTCCATGTCCCCTACCTGAAGTGGTTTTCGGAGCAGGGATGGGAGACGCATGTGGCATCCTGCCCGGAAGGCTCTGCCAGGACAGGCGAGCCGGATGCGGCTCCTGCTGACGGGCGGGATCGCGGCGCGGGCATCCTGCCCTACTGTGCGCACAAATACGACATCGACATCCGTCGCAGCCCCTTCGACCGGGCAAACATGCGCGCATACGACCAAATCAAGACCATCCTGCGCGAGAACCGTTTCGATATCATCCACTGCCATACGCCGATGGGCGGCGCGCTGACACGCCTCGCCGCACGCAGATGCCGGCGGCAGGGCACAAAGGTGCTCTACACGGCGCACGGCTTCCACTTCTACGCGGGAGGGCCACGCAGGAGCTGGCTCCTCTATTATCCTGCAGAGCGCATCCTCTCCGGCATGACGGACTGCATCATCACGATCAACGGAGCGGATCAGGAGATCGCCAGCAAACGGTTCCGCGCCGGGAAGACCGTGCTTTCGAAGGGCGTAGGCTACGACGAGCGTCGTTTTTTCCCGCACGACGAGGGTGACAGAGCGAGGCTTCGGGATGCGCTTGGCTTTGACCAGAAGAGCCTCCTGCTCGTATACGTCGCGGAACTCAACCCGGACAAAAACCAGACCGTCCTCATCGACATGATGAAGTTGCTGAAAGACCGGGCGGCAGACCGGGATATTCGGCTGCTGCTCGTCGGCGGCGATGCCACCGAGGGGCGGTTTGGGGACTACAGCGAGCAGACAGGCGTATCGGATCGCGTCCATTTTCTCGGACAGCGGACGGACGTGGACAGGATCATCCCGATGTGCGACATCACAGTGGCATCGAGCCTCCGCGAAGGGCTGGGGATCAATGTTTTGGAGTCCATGGCATGCGGAATCCCCGTCATAGCATCCACCGCAAACGGTCACAAGGAGCTGATCCGAAACGGCCGGAACGGTCTGCTCGTGAACGGAAAAGACGCAGAGGCATTCGCATCCTCCGTCCTGCAACTGGCAGCAGACCGAAACCTGCGCTTCTCCCTAGCCGCAGGGGGCGTGGTATCCGCGCGTGCCTACACGACCGAAAAAGCAGCCCGTGTGCTGGAGTCTGTTTACCGAGAGTATATGTAAACTGCTGTAATAGGCTGGCTGGTTCAACCGGGCTCAGACCGCCCCGAGACAAGCGATCGGCGGATGCCCTTGCGCATGCCGCGAAAGAGCAGGTTCATGAGCTTTGTACCGAAGCGCATCCCGAAGACGGACAGGGCTACCCGCGCAGGCGACACAAAGCGCCCCCGCGCAGCCCGGATGATGTGCCGGTTTTCCCCGGCAAAACGGAGCAGAGACCTGCTCTTCCGCTTCGGGAGTCCGCCTGCCTGGATCGTGTAGAACAGGAATTTCCCGGCGATGTCGTTCAGCAGGAAGTCCCGCCCTGCGTCCGGCGGCGACTTTGCGATGTGTTCATACCAGCGCGCAAAGACACCGAGATTGTCCATGAGCAGATGCGGCGAGGCGGAGGAGGTCAGCGAGCCTTCGCGCGCCCTGCGGTAGTTGTGCGTCGCGATGCCGCTTGCACAGACCCGCTGTGCACTCATCATGACGCGCATGAAAAAGTCGTAGTCCTCACATCCGCGCAGCACGCCGTCGAAGCAGATCCCGCGCTCCACAAGCAGGGCCCGCCGAAAGGCGTGCCGCCATGAAAACACGATATAGTTTCCGTTCTTGCGAAACAGAGAGGCGAGCATCCCATTGACTCCGCGCGCATCCCCTTCCGGCTCGCGCGCCTCGACCAGCACACGGTTTTCCGCGCTGTAGTAGTCGAAGTAGTCGTTCATGTACAGGTCGCAGTCCGGGCGGCGGGACATCTGCCACACGAGGGCGGCAAGGCAGTTCGGCTCGAGGAAGTCGTCCGCGTCGAGGAAGAGCACGTACTTGCCCGTCGCGGCGGCAAGCCCTGTATTACGCGCGGCGGCGAGCCCCTTGTCCTGCCCGAAGATTGCGCTGAATACCGGCTGGGCGGCAGCGTACTCCTTGCAGATGCGCGCCGTCTCGTCCGTGGAGCCGTCGCACAGGATGACCTCGTAGTCCGTGAAAGACTGTCCCACGATGCTGTCAAGGCAGGTGCTTATATAGCCTTCCACGTTGTACGAAGGCACGATGATGCTGAAGAAAGGGTTGATTCGTTCCATAGTGACAATGCCTACCCTATTCGGACAGATGCTCGATGCCGCACAGGTGCTTGTACAACACGCTCATCATCAGATGGTCAAAGACCATGTGTATGTCCTCGGCGACCTGCATGCTTTTCACCGGCGCGTTCAGATGGATGTCGCAGATCTGCCCCAGCTTCCCGCCATCATAGCCAGTCAAGCCGATGACCTGACACCCATGCGCCTTTGCATATTCCACGGCTAGCAGCACATTGTTTGAATTGCCGCTCCCCGATATCGCGAGCACGATGTCGTTTGGCTCTATCACGCCTTCAAGCTGCATTCGGAACACCTCATCGTAACTGACATCGTTGGCGATGGCCATCAGGGTCGCGATATTGTCGTTCAGGCAGTGAAACCGAAACTTCTCTTGCGTGTGGGCTGATACCCCCTTGTTGAAGTCGTTCTGGAAGTGGGAGGCGGTCGCAGCGCTGCCCCCGTTGCCGAAAACGTAGACGCGCCCTTTGCACGCACGCGTCTCTACGAGCAGCGACAAGGCTGCGTCGATGGCGTCAATGTCCAGCCTTGCCAACACTTCACGTTCCAGCTCAATGTATCTGCGGATGTCCTCCGTGTAAGCCATCATCCAACCCTCCGTCTCATGTCTCCCAAGAAGCGATCCATTGCGCCGCTTCCAGTATCGTATCACAGATTTGGTGCGGTTGGGAATCATATTTGCCGTCTTTTCCCGCCTCCCCTGTCTGCAGCAGTATTGTGCGTAGCCCAGCGTTCTCTCCTGCCTGCACGTCCACCGTCGTGTCACCGACCATCCAGGACGCACGCACGTCGATGTTGTAGAGCCTGACAAATTCATCGATCATACCCGTCTTTGGCTTTCGGCAGGCGCAGTCGATCTTGAACGCCGGGTTTTCCTCCGGGAACCCCTTGTCAGGGTGGTGAGGGCAGTAGCGGATCCCGTCGAGCAGCGCACCTTCCCGGCCAAGCAGCGTTGTCATCTTCCTGTGGATGGTCTCGATGTCCCCGCAGGAGCAGAGGCCGCGCGCCACCGAGGGCTGGTTCGTGACCACGAGGACGAGGTAGCCCGCGTCGTTCAGCAGGCGCACAGCGCGCGCCGCGCCGTCCACTAGCACAAAATCCTCCTCGCGGAAAATCAGCCCGTTCTCCTCGTTGAGTGTCCCGTCCCGGTCGAGGAAAACCGCGCGTTGGAGCAAGCGCAGGTTTCGTGCCTGCACGAGCCCGCTGCGGAGGGCACGCTCTGTCTCCTCGAGGCGCTCCGGCGTCCCGGCGTCCTTCACGTACTCGGGCGTGCGGTAGGCATAGAGCGCGCCTGCGCATTCGCCCGACAGGATCCGCGCCAGGACATCCTTTTCGAGATCGGCAAAGCCCGGCCTGCCGATGGTGTCTACGATGGAAGAAGAAAAGCAGTACAACCCTGCGTTGACGCAGTTGTCGTACCAAAAATCCCTCGGCTCGTTCTTTGGCAGGATGCCCGTGACGCGTCCGCTCTCCGCGTCCGCCAGCACGATGTCCGAGTCGTAGGGGTGGGAATTCGGATGCACGAGCAAGGTGCCCTTCCCGCCGCAGCGTCGATGGAAGCCGACAAAGCGTCTAATGTCGATGTCAAATACGATGTCGCCGAAGACGAGCAGGAAATCGTCCGCCAGCTCGCCGCGCAGTTCGTACAGCGCGCCCGCCGTCCCGAGCGGCGCATCCTCGCGGAAACAGCGGATGCGCACGCCAAAGCCGCTTCCGTCCCCGAAATATTCCTCGATGACCTCCCCGAGATGCCCCGTGGCGATGAGGATGTCGCGCACCCCGTTCTCCCGCAACGTGTCGATTTGCCGCGCGAGCAGCGGGACTCCGTCCACGGGCACCATGGACTTCGGCACGATGTCGCCCGTCGTCGGCAACAACCGTGTGCCCTTGCCGCCCGCTATGATGACAGCCTGCGTGCCGTTCAAGCCAGCACCTCGCACACCGTGCGCGCGACTGCCTCGTCCGAAGTCATCGAGGCGCGCCATCCCGTCGCATGGATCTTCGACAGGTCGTAGGCGAAGGCCGGCACGTCCCCGCGCCAACCGCCTCGCCCACCCGTAAAATGCACAGGGATGCCCGCCAGCCCCATCCCTTCGAGCACGAGCTCGCCGATGCGCCAGACAGGTGTCTGCGTCTCCACGCCGATGTTGTAGATGCTGACACCGCCCCCGGCGGCAAGCCCGTCCATGCCCTGCAGGATGCCGCCCACGAGGTCGCTCACGTGCATGTAAGGCTTCACCTGCGAGCCGTCGCCCAAAATCGTGAGCTGGGAGGGATCGTCCTTCAGCCGCCGCACGAAATCAAAGATGGCACCGTGCGTCAGACGGGAGCCTACAACGTTTGGGAAGCGATAGATGAGCGCGTCCAGTCCGTCCATATAGGAGTAGGCGTGGATCAAAGCCTCCGAGCCCAGCTTTGCCGCGCCGTAGTAGGAGATGGGGCGCAGATCCGCCGCACCCTCACCGACCGCCTCGCCCTCCTTTTCGCCGTATACCGCCGAAGTCGAGGCGAAGAACAGCCGCTTCACGTCAAAGGTGCGCATACATTCCAGAAGGCAGAATGTCGTCGTGTACGTATTCCTGTATTCGATCTGCGGATCCTTGGCGCTCGCCTGAATGTCGGAGTTTGCCGCAAGGTGGCAGACGCAGTCGAAGCGTCCCGAACGGAAGACCTCCCGCAGCGCGTCTGCGTCCGTGACATCCATCTCGACGAAGCTGAGATTCGCCCTGTCCGGGATGGCAAGCAGGTTTTCCTGCCCGCACCCGATGCTCAGGTCGTCCACGCAGACGACCTCCTGCCCCTGAAGCAACAAGGCTTCAACCAAATGGCTTCCGATGAACCCGGCACCTCCCGCAACCAGTACCCGCAATTTGAACCCTCCTTTGACAATCGCCGTCAGTCGGCGTAAATAACCTTTGCCCCGCCGTTCTCGAAGGAGAACGGCAGTTCCACCAAGTCGCTGAGGGCGGAGCGCAGCCCCGCCTGCCGCTCCTCTTCGCAGTAGAACAACAGGAAGCCGCCTCCGCCTGCCCCAAGCAGTTTGCCTCCACCCGCACCGGCCGCCATCGCACGCCCGTATAGCTCGTCGATGCCCGAGGACGAAATGCCGGACGCAAGCTCCCGCTTGAGCAGCCAGCCCCGGTGCAGGATGTCGCCGAACACCGATGTCTCGCCCTCCGTCAGGGCGAGTCGCAGCTGCACCGCAAGCTCCGTCATAGCGACGAGATTTTGGAATTT
>JAITHG010000169.1 GCA_031280075.1 Eubacteriales Family XIII. Incertae Sedis bacterium
TCCACACTTGTTGCCGCGCCGCCATCGGAAACAGCGGCACCCCCCTTGGAGCCCATGCCGCCATCGGAAACTGCGGCATCCTCCTTTACACCCGTACCGCCATCGGAAGTAGGAGCCACATCCGTCCAGCCGTCCATGCCGCCATCGGAAGCGGCAAAGCACACGGCTGCGATGGCAGGCGGGGCAAAAGCGCGTCCGGCAAAACCGGCGCGCAGGCGCGCCGGCGGAAGGATCCCCGAGAGCAGTTTGGCGAGACCTTCCCTGCCCATGCGGACGAAGGTCGCCGCGGCCATGATCCTCTGCGCCATCCCGCTCACCATTTTGGCAGGCATCATCCTGCTGAACGACCGGAAGTATTACATCATCTCCATGCTCATCATCGTAGAGACGATGCTGCCCTTCGCGCTCGTCTTCGAAGGTCGCCGCCCGAAGGCGCGCGAGATCGTCATCATCGCGGTGCTGTGCGCCATTGCGACCGCCGGGCGCTCCGCCTTCTTCATGCTGCCGCAGGTGAAACCCGTCGTGGCAGTCGTCATCATCGCCGGGGTCGCCTTCGGCGGGGAGGCTGGCTTCCTCGTGGGGGCGATGACAGGCTTTGTCAGCAACATGTTCTTCGGGCAGGGGCCATGGACGCCGTGGCAGATGTTCTCGTTCGGCATCATCGGCTTCCTCGCGGGGACGCTCTTCCACAAAGGACTGCTCTCGCGGAACACGCCCGCCCTCGCCGCCTTTGGCGGTGTGACGACCTTCCTTATATATGGCAGCATCATGGACACCGCCGCCGTGTTCATGTACCAGGCGCAGCCGACGGCGGAGATGTTCCTGACGGCGTATCTGTCAGGCGTGCCCTTCAATCTCATCCACGCGGGCGCAACCGTGCTCTTCCTGGCGCTCATCGCCCGCCCGATGCTCGAAAAGCTCGACCGCATCAAGCTGAAATACGGTCTGGTCGAGGCAGAGAAAGGCAAGGCGAAGCCACCCTCGGAAGCGCTGCCTGTTCCTAGCGGATAGGGCTACATGAGGAAGCTTCATGCTGTTACAATAATATATAAATTACAATAATCAGTCGACGGAGAATCAAACAACGCAGATCAAGGAGGCAGACATGGACATGCAGAGAAAGAGACAGAGGGGACACCTTAGGGCGCTGGCGTTTGTGCTGGCGTTGGTGCTCGCGCTTGGCAGCGGAACGGGGCTCGCGTTTGCGGACAGCGGGCAGCCCGCGCCCGGCGGAGACGCGGCGGCGCTGCAGACCGGCATCGGCATCCAGGCGGAGCCATACGAGACGGCGCTCACAGAGTCGCTCAACTACATGGTGAACACCGTCACCACGCCGAACTACGGGACGCTCGCAGGGGAATGGACGGTGATGACACTCAAGCGCGCCAACTATGCGGCTCCCTCGGGCTACTACAGCGGGTATCTGACGCGCATCAAGGATCTCGTTCGCAACAACAACGGCATCCTGCCGGACAGCACCTCCAAGAAGACAGAGTATTCGCGGCTCATCGTCGCGCTGTCCTCGCTGGGCGTGAATGCCACAGCTGTGGAAGGCTACAACCTGACCGCCTGGCTCTCAAGCTTTACAAAGGTGCTGCAGCAGGGCATCAACGGTCCGATCTGGGCGCTCATCGCCCTGGACACAAACAACTACAGCATCCCCGACATCTCCGCGACGGCCTCTGTCACGGGCTATGCGGCAAATCCGGCTGACCAAGCGACCCGGGACAGGTTCATCGACGAGATCCTTCTACGTGAAAAGGCCAGCGGTGGCTGGGCGCTGGCAGGCTATACCACGGCAGGCGATCCGGACATCACGGGCATGGCGCTGCTGGCGCTCGCGCCCTACAAGAACTCTCGCAGCGACGTGGCTGCAGCGATCGACAGGGCGCTCACCGCGCTGTCGAGCATGCAGAACCCATCGGGCACCTGGGGCAGCGCGCTGAGCGGGGCTTCCTCCAATTCCGAGAGTACGACCTGGGGCATCGTCGGGCTCACCGCGCTCGGCGTCGACCCGACGACCGACGCCCGCTTCATCAAGGACGGAAACACGCCCATCGACGGGCTGCTCACCTTCCACGTCCCCGGCAGCGGCTTCGAACACATCCTCTCGGGCGGGGTCGACGGCATGGGGACAGACCAGAGCACCTACGCCCTCGTCGCCTACGACCGCTTCAAGAAGGGCAAGGCTCCCCTCTTCCGGATGAGCGATGCCTTCGCGTCCGGCGGTGGCGGCGGTGGCGGTGGTGGCGGTGGTGGTGGAGACACGCCCACGCCCACGAGCCCGGCGGTGACGGGTCCTGCCGTGACAGGTCCTGCTGTAACGGGGCCTGCCGTGACCGGTCCGTCCGTGACAGGTCCGGATACGGGGGCAACAGCCAGCGGAGGTACCTCGGTGACAAAGCCGAAAAACTCCGCGATCGCAAAGGTCATCGCCGGGGTGGGGCAGTTCAAGCTCACCATCAAACCTGCGGCAGGCATCACGAAGCAGCAGGTGCGCTACCGGCTCAAGGGCACGACAAAGTGGGTGGTGAAGACGCTCTCCGCAAAGGCGAAGACGCTCACCCTCAAGAAGCTGAAGCCGGGCAAGACCTACCAGTTCCAGATCCGGACGGTCAAGACAAAGAGCGGAAAGAGCGCCTACAGCGCATGGAGCAAGATCAAGACGGTGAAGACGAAGAAGAAGTAAGGGGCAGAATACAAAACCGAAAGCCAAAGAGACAGGATCCCAGAAACGGGGATCCTGTTCTTTTTCTTTTCTTCTTGACCAGTCGGTCTAATCGTGCTATATTGTCATTAGACCACTTGGTCTAGAAAGAGGTGCGACGCATGATCACTGTCAAGAACGTATATCATGACTACGGAGGGAAGGGGCATTATGCCGTGTCCGACATTTCCTTTTCCGTCGAGAGGGGGAAGATCCTCGGATTCCTAGGGCCATCGGGTGCCGGAAAATCCACCGTGCAGAACATCATGACGGGGTTGCTTCCATTACAGCGGGGGGAAGTCCTCTATGATGGCCAGTCCGTCAAGGCATTGAAGACCAAGTTTTTCAATGCCATCGGCGTGTCGTTTGAACAACCAAATGTCTACGCGAAGCTGACGGGATACGAAAACCTCAAGTACTT
>JAITHG010000190.1 GCA_031280075.1 Eubacteriales Family XIII. Incertae Sedis bacterium
GGCTCGCCGATCGGCCTATAGTCGGCACAGGATTCATAGGAGTGCACGACGCCGACGGGCACGCGCTCCGTGATGTCGAGCGCGCAGATGACGGAGGCGCGGTCGTTGTACACTTCCACGAGGTCGCCCTGCTCCAGCCCGCGCGTCTGCGCGTCCGCCGGGTTCATGCGGAAGATCCAATATGCGTAGCCGTCTACGCGCATCCGGTGCTCCCCGATCTCGTTGATGAAGGAGGACTTGCTGTCGCCCATCGTGTGGAAGCTGTACTTTGCGTGCGGCGAGACGAGTTGCAGACGGTATTTCCCGTAGAGATCCGACTCCGGTCCCTCCCATGAAGGGATGTAGGTGCAGATGGGCATGCGCTCCGTGTCGTCCGGGTCGAAGCGCTTCAGCGTCTGCGCCTCGAACTCGAACTTTCCGGAGGGTGTGCTCAAACCTTCATTGTAGCGCCCATAATATTCGGAAGGCAGGGGCGGCAGCTCGGGCGTGTCCTTTTTGCGCCCCTCTGCAAACCACGCCATCGCGAGTGGGTCACGGCGCTCTTCGGGCAGGGGAGGGACGACATAGTAACCCTTCTTCAAAAAGGTGCGCCAGCCCACTGTGAGGCGCATGCGGCTCGCCTGGTAGTGGCGGCGCGCCCAGTCGTACTGCGTATTGCCCTCGCTGTACGCCTGCCAGAGCCCCAGTTTGTTCGCGATGCCCTGGAAGATGTCGAAGTCGGACTTCGATTCGCCGAGCGGCTCGATGCATTTGTGCTGCACGTGGATGACGCGGTGGTTGTTCTGGAGGTAGGATTTGTCTATATAACCGCCGCAGTTGGCAAACTCGCCGACATCCCACCGCTCGAAGTTCGTGCACGCCGGCAGGATGATGTCGGAAAAGCGCGTCTCTCCCTCCATCCAGATGGCCTGGCTCACGACGGTCTCCAGTTTTTCCGAGCGATGCATGTCGGCGAAGCGCGCCGACTCCGGCTGCGTGCCGAAGTAAGAGCCCCCATATTTGTAATGCATCCTCACTTCGGAATGCCCGGGGGCTGGATATTTTATTCGACCAAACTGCCCGGCTACGGAGTAGTTGGACATGTTGTGCGCCTCCGCCTCCCCCTCGAGGATGGCCTCCGGCAGACGCATCCTCGGGATGAGCTGTGTCTCGGAGTTGAGGGAGGGCGACTGCGGCATGCGGTTGTAGACCTGCACGCCCGCGCCCGAGCCGAAGTAGTCGCCGGAGAAGCCGCCCTCTGCATAGCCCGGGAACCAGAAGTGCGAGTCGAGGGGGGTGCCGTACTGCAGCCCGCCGAAGCCTTCGCCGGGGATGCCGAAGCCCTGCATCGCCTGGAGGCAGACCATGGCGCGCGCCCACTCCGTGCCATAGGCCGTGCGCGCCGCCGAGCCGAAGCTCATGATGCCGCCGCAGGACAGGTAGGTCTTTTTCTTCGCCCACTGCCGCGCGAGGGCGCGCGCAACGCGGGCGGGGATGCCCGTCTTTCCCTCCTGCCACTCGGGGGTCTTGGGGGTGCCATCCGTCCCGCCGAGAACGTACTGCGCCCACGTGTCGAGTCCAAGAGTGCGCTCCGCGACAAATTTCTGGTTGTAGGTTCCCTCCGTGAGCCAGACCTGTGCGATGGAGAGCGCCAGCGCCGTGTCGGTGCCGGGTCTCGGGCAGATCCAGCGCCCGCCCATGAAGGCAGCCGTGGCGTTGTAGTAGGGGTCGATGTGCACGGCGGGGATACCGAGCTGCTTTGCCCACTCCCGGCGGATCGTCCCCTCCTGCGCGCCGTACACGCCGGAGGTCGATTCGGGATCGGAGGACCAAAACACGATGAACTCGCAGTTTTGCAGGCAGTCCTCGACAGTGGAATACGGCTCGAGCCCGCCTCGCCGCGAGGCGCTGCCGTAGTGGTGCACGGCTCCCCAGGCAAAGCCCTCCCAGCTGTCGGGATTGTTGAGCAGGGATGTCGCGCCGATGCAATTGAAGAAGCGGTTTGCCGCCGAGGTAAAGTACCCGATGTTGCCCCACAGATGGTGCGAGCCCCGCGACCAGAAGACCGAGCCCGGACCGTGCGTCCGGCGCACGCGTTCTATCTCGTCTGCGACGAGGGTGAATGCCTCCTCCCAGGAGATGCGTTCGTAGCCCGATGTCCCCCGGTTTTGCGGGTTGCGCTCGCCTTTCGGATCCCAGTCCACGCGCTTCATCGGGTGAAGGATGCGGTCTTTTGAATAGACCATGCTCTTCCAGCCGAGGGCATAGGCAGTCGTCGTTACGCGCCTCGGCGGCGTGAACGCACGCCCGCGCGCGTGGATCGTCCACCCCTCGGCATCGCGTTCATCCAGTTCGATCGGCGTGACGCGGACGATCTTCCCTTCCTTCACGTAGACGAAGAGCGGCCCTCCGTTCGTGCCCGTCACGTAGCGCATCTCGCCGCCCGGCATCTTCGTCCCATAATTTTTCAGGTAGAGAACATCGAAGGCGAAGATCTTAAGCAGCAGGGAACTGAACCACATGGCCTTCTCGTCCTCGCCGAGAAGCCAAAGGCTGCCGTTCTTGGCGGCTGACACGAATACCTCCTCCTTGCCGAACATCTGTCCCATCATGACGCGGCGGGCGCAGTTCACGTCCTCAAAGACCATTGAGACATCTGCATCCTCGTCGTGGATGCCGTTCCTGCCCGTGCAGGTGCCGTTTCGGAGCAAGATGAGCCTGCCGTGCCTGTCGTCTCGCGTCTTGATCTGGACGGACAGGTACTGCTGCCCGAGCTCCCGTTTGAACTCGTCGCTCGCGGCGGCGAGCGTGTTCAAGAGTTTGTCGATCGCGAACAGCGTGCTGACCAGGAAGACCTTGTCGAAAAGGTCGATCGCCTGTTTCTTTACATCCCCCGTGTCTACCGGGCTCTTGCGACCAGCGTAGTCGATCACGTCCAGCACGCCTGCGGCGGCTTTTTGCAGAATGTCCATGTCGTCCCCTCCCTATCCCTTTGCGAAGTGCACGCCTTTCGATCCGCGCGGGTACTCCCACGAGCGAACCGCCCTGCCACCGGACAGGATGCGGCACGTCCCACATTCAAGGCAGCCTTCGAAGTTGAAACGCAGCCTGCCGTCCACGGTTTCGTACAGCCCTGCAGGGCATGCCATTACGAGCCGCTCCAGCTCCTGTGCGTCTGCAAACTCTTCGTCGATGTGGATGTGCGGGTTGTTCTCGTCCGTGTGGAAGCGGTCGAGCCCCAGCTTGTCGTCGAGCGTCATCCGTGCCATGCCTTCCCTTCCTTTCCTTTCTGTCATTTGCCCTCCCTGACTGTGCTGTGCTGCCTGCCTGTCTGTTTGCATGCCTCCGGCAGGTCGTCACAGCGCCCCGCGCGACCTCCACACGAGCCGTGCGAAATCTGTCAGACTTCCCGCCTGACGCGCGGAGTCAAATGCCACGCGCCCCACACCGCGCAGCCCAGTTCCGTCCACGGTGAACAGTTCTGAGAGGAAGTCCTCCGCCAGCCGGGGCAGTTCGTTGTAGATCATCCCTTGATCCATGATGCGCGGATAGTCTTCGTAGTGCTTCAGGTCGCGCGTGACAAAGCTCTCGTCGAGCAGCCGCCTGTAGCGTGACAGCGATGCGGTGGAATAATCGCCCGTCCGCTTTGCCTCAACAACGCTCTGGGCTGCCAGCCTTCCCGACTCTACGGCAAAGTCCATGCCCCGGAAACTGTAGCCCATGTTGATGACGAAGCCTGCTGCGTCGCCCG
>JAITHG010000221.1 GCA_031280075.1 Eubacteriales Family XIII. Incertae Sedis bacterium
CTCCCCCTTGCCCCTACCAGCA
The DNA here is from genome assembly GCA_031280075.1 of Eubacteriales Family XIII. Incertae Sedis bacterium. The sequence continues at coordinate 23 of JAITHG010000221.1, forward strand.
GCACCACCCTCATCATCCTCCAGCCCACCAGCCAAGCCACGCCCAACACCATCCACGCCGAGTCCCACGCCATCCCCATCATGCCCAAGCTCGCCAGCCAAGCCATGCCCATCCCCCTCCGCCTCCACAATATGCGCCGAGAGCCCGGCAACCAGCGAAAGCGCAGCAAAAAAAGCGCAGCCAGCAAAAAGTGCCGTATAGCTGAACCGCTGCACGAGAAACAGCGCAAAAAACGGACCGATCGCCGTTGCCACCGCAATGCCGAGCGAGAAATAACCGTTCCCCTCCCCTTTGCGGTGCTCCGGCAGCGAGGCCAGCGCCGCCGCAAGGTAGACCGTGGAATTGATGCCAAACGCAGCACCATGCAGCACACGGATGACAATGAGCATCGCGATGCTGCCCGCAAGCGGATAGAGCAGCATGAGCGCAAGGTGCGCAGACAGCCCCACAAGCAGCAGCCTGCGCCGCCCGATCCGATCCATGTACCGCCCGATGGCAAGGCGCGAAAGCAGCGCGCCGAAGAGAAAGGCGCTGACGGCAAATCCCGCCGTCCGATGGTTCGCGCCAAAGCGCACCTGGGCATAGACTGCGATAGAAGTCATGAGGAAATAGAAGACTACCGCACTCGTCAGGTTGCCGATGATGAGCGCGATGAAATCCTTCGACCAGATGCGGTTTTGCTTAGTCCCAGCCCCCTTCATGCTCTGCCAGCCTGCCAGCCTCGCCCTGCAGCGGAGCCGCGCCTGTCCGGATTATCCGAAGACGATCGGCGAAATGGGCGAGCCCGAGCCGTTCTTGATCTTCATGGGCGTCACGACAAACAGCCCCTCCGGCGGGATGTCGGTGAGCTTTGTAAGCCCTTCCACAATGAGGATGTCGTTCGGCAGGAAGTACTCCGTGTGGCAAGGCGGCGGCGACTTCGGGGACACGCGGTTCACGGAGGGGATCGTCCCCTGACAGGTGTCCGAGCCGATGAGGCGAATGCCCGCATCCATGAAATAACGCGAGACCTCTTCGCTGAGCCCCGGAGAATTCATCCCATAATAACTGCGCTCAGGACCTGCGGCATCGGGTCTGTAGTGCCTGTCCCATCCAAAGGCGAGCAGGACGATGCCGTCCTTTTCCGCCCGGTAGCCTGCCTTCCCCTCCACCTCCCGGATCTCCGCCATCGTGACCTCCCAGCCAGCCTCGGGCACATAGGGGGTAAAGTCGTACTTCTTGTACGTCCCGATGAAGTGCCCCGGCTCGTACTGCTCAATGGTCTTGCCACCCTGCACGACATGGGCAGGCGCATCCACGTGCGCCCCGACGTGCTCCCCCATCGTCAGAACCTGGCAGTAATAGCTGTCCCGCTCATACGAGCGCGCGTCCCGGACGATCCAAAGCGGCGGATTGTTCCAAAAGCTAGGCATCTCCGTCTCAAACACAGGCGAGATGTCGTAAGCCTTGAGCGAGCAAAGAGCACTGGCAATCGCAGTCAATTCCGGTTTCATAACAATTACCTCCTACAGTCCAAACAGTATCTGCTTCACACGGCACCAAACACCGTAATGATGACCACCCCGGTCGCCCGCCATCCGCAAACCACCCAGCGCCAAGCCCACCGTAGGGGCGACCACCCCGGTCGCCCGCCTGCCTGCACAGCCAAGCCCCGCTCTTGACAGCCACCCTACCTCAAAATGGATCAAGCTACGCCATTGACAGTCACCCTACCCAAAAGGATCAAGCCGCGCCCTTGACAGTCACCCTGCCGCAAGAGGATCAAGCCGCACCCTTGGCAGCCACCCTGCCGCAAGCGAGTCAAGCCCCGCCCCCGGCAAGCCAAAGCGAAAGCTGCGGAACGGCGATCAGCAGCGCAATATGCAGGACGTCCGCCCCCAGAAACGGCCAGACCCCGCTATATAGCTGCCCGATCGGCGTCCTCGTGATCTTCGCGATCGTGAACAGGTTGATCCCGAACGGCGGCGAGATCATGCCAAACTCCATCATGCGTGTGATGATCACCCCAAACCAGATCGGGTCGTATCCAAGCTGCACGATGACCGGAAAGACAATGGGCAGCGTCAGCAGAATGGTCGCAAACACATCCATGAACATCCCGAAAATGATGTACATCGCAAGGATAAGCAGCAGGATCAGCAGCCTCGGCACACCGTAGTCCGCGTTCAGACCCACGATCGCGTTGCCGAACGTGACAGGCAGGTTGCTCATCGTCATGAAGCGCATGAACACGTACGCCCCGATCAGGATGAAATAGGTCATGGCAGAATTCTTCGCGCTCTCCATGAGCGCGTTGCCAAAATTGCGCAGCCGCAGGCGGCGCGTCACGAAGCCGACAGCGATGGACGTGAACGCGCCGAAGGCTGCCGCTTCGGTCGGCGTGAAAAACCCGCCGTACATCCCACCCATGATCACCAGGAAGATGACAAGCACCGGCCAGACCTGCCCGGTAGAGCGCACCTTCTCGCGCATCGACACCCTCTCCGTCACCGCAGGCGCAAAATCCTTCTTCAAACGCACCAGCACAGAGATCACTACCATATAGAACGCCACCTGCAGCATGCCGGGGATGAAGCCCGCCAGGAAGAGCTTGCCGATGGACTGTTCTGTTATCGTCCCATAAATGATGAAACACATGCTCGGCGGGATGAGGATGCCGACCGTCCCCCCGCAGGCGATGACCGCCCCGGCGAGCTTCGGGCTGTATTTGTAGCGCAGCATCTCCGGAAAGGCGACCTTGCCCATCGTGACGGCAGTCGTCACGCTGTCGCCGCAGATGGCGGCGAAGAACCCACAGGCGACGGCAGTTGCCATAGCGAGGGAGCCCCGCACGCGCCCCAGCCATTTCGAGGCAAAATCGAACAAGGCCGCCCCCAGCCCGGACTCCGCAAGAACGATGCCCATCATGATGAAGAGCGGTAGACAGGACATCGTATAACTCTGCGCCGAACTGAAAGGGATCAGCCCGAGGACGGTCGTCGTAAAGTCCCATCCCTGGAGATAATACGTCCCGAAAAACCCGACGAGCAACATGGCAAAGCCGACCTGCATGCGCAGCAGCATGAGGGCGATGACAACGATGACACCGATGATTCCGACCATCTCGATGCTCATGTCAGCCCTCCTTCCCGTCGCGTGCGCTGCCACCGTCACGGCCTGCGCCTCCATGCAACCCGTCCGCAGCGCCGACGCCCAAGCCTGCACGGCGGGCGGCATCGGTGTCATCGCCATTGGCACCTCCCACCACGCCCGCGTCTGAAGCCCCCTCTACATAGCTGCCGATGTCAATGCCGCGCCGTTTGTTCTTTGCATCCATGACCATCAGCATCAGGAGGGAGAGCGCCATCATCGCAAACCCGAAGGCAGCGATATACATGAAGGGCCAGTTCGGGATATGCAGCCGCAGCGTCCCGCCCCCGCGCATCAGCGCAACACCTGCCTGCTGCAGAAGCGACAGGATGAAGACCACGCTCGTGACGATGCTGAGCAGGTTGCAGAAAAAGACGACGACGAACGGTACCTTCAGGACATCCACCGTGATCATGCCGCGCTGGTAGGTCGTATAGCCCACACCGAAGTAGACGACGGCGACCATCGTCATCGAGATGATCTCCGTGCTGCCCGTCAACGCCTGGTTGAGCACATTGCGCATCACGATGTCGATGACCGTCACCATCATCATCACGCAGATGCCCCCGGCGCTCAGGATCGCAAGCACCTTCGCAAAAAAGCCATACGCCTTGATCATTTTCTCCATCGCCCCTCACCTTCCGGCGCACACGCGCCCCCGCCATCTTCTTTCTCCGGATTTTTAATATTACACAATAACAGTAACAGTTATTGAAACAGAACGACAACAGCCACAGCAAAGCGGCGCCGAGCCTGCATCAACACTTCCCAAGAATCGAGGCTGACCACGCCCTCGTAGCCGCCTGCTGCGGTGCCGAGCCTGCATCAGTACTTCTCGAGAATGGCGAGCAGTGCCTCCCGCGCGCCCTTCCCGTCGTACCCCGCCTCGCCGCATGCCCCGACCCACGTGTCCACGACCGCCTGCATCGAGTCATACCAAGGCTTCAGCAGTTCCGGCGTATCCACGTGGAAGATCTCCTGCCCGTTATCGACCGCATACTTCTCGCCGCTCGCGATCGCCGCCTGATCCTCCGTGTTGGCAAGGACACCGCCCGCGATGAACGCCTCGGTGAGCCAGCCCTGCTGCTCTTCCGTCAGACGGTTCCACGTGTCAAGGTTGATGACATAGCCCATGACACCGGTCGAAAGCCCCGAACCGGCTGGGGATTTGCTCGTGTCTCCGAAGATCGTATGGTAAGGAAGAAGCTCCACAGTCTTGTAATTGTTCAACGAAGCCCACTGTCCATAATACGCGTCGATCACGCCTCGTTCGAGCGATACAAAATATTCGCCAGGGTCAAGCGACTTCGTCGTGCATCCGAGGCTCTCCCAATAATTGGAACTGACCGCGCCCATGCCCTCGATCGTCAGCCCCTTGCATGCATCCGGAGTCTTTACAAGCTTCTTCGTCGTATGCAGGCTCGCACCTGGAAGCGCTTCCACCGCAAGCCAGCGCAGGTTGCTCTTCGCAAGCTCCTCGTTCAGCGCCGGCACCGTGTCAATCAGCTCGTTGTACGCCTTCGTCGCCTCCAGGTTGATGCCCGGAAGATCCGGGATAGGCGTGGAGAAGATGTTGTTGAGCACCGTGTTCTGGTCGATGACGGCAGGACCGACATAGCCGATGTCCACAGCGCCCTCACCCGTCCCCTGCCAAGTGTCGGCAAATCCAAGCAGCGTCCCGTTCAGGAACACCTCCGCCTTCATCGTCCCGCCGGAAAGCTCTTCCATCTTCCGCGCAGCCTCCAGCGTGCCGTTCGCAAGCGGCGTGTTTTCCGGGATGAAATTGTTCACCTTCAGCGTGATCGCCTCACTCCCCGCAGCATCGCCCGGATCCGAAGCATCGCCCGATGCCGCAGCGTCCGCCCCATCCTCCTGCGCGCCGGAAGGCGAGCCGCAGCCCGCACAGGCAGCCGCAACCAGCAAAAGCGCCAGCAGCAGAGCAAGCATCCTAGTTCTCTTCATAATGTGGAGCACCTCCTCATTCACAGACAGCGGAGTCACCGCCGAAAGAACAAAGCCCAAGGGTCTTTTGTTATCTCACAGGTGGCAGATGTCGCCCTGAAAACTCGTGCAAAGTCCAAGGGTCTTTTCGTCATGCAGGGCACTTCCACACACAGGTGGCAGATGTCGCCCCGAAAGCTCGTGCACGGTGCATCCCCCGTTCATTCGCGGGGCACGGCATCGTAGATGCAAGGCGTCACATCCGTGACAAACTGCGCCTTCACATCCTGAAACTTGACAACATGATCCGTCCCCCTGTGCGCAGCAAAGGCTTCTGCGCTCTCCCAGCGCTCCAGACAGAGCACCACGTCCGGATCCTCAATCGGCAGATAGTACTCATACGTAATGTTCCCCGGCTCCCTCCGCGTATTGCCAAGCAGGTCGATCGCCTGCGCAGCGCGAATGAAGTCGTCCCGTTCGCCGGGCTTCGTCTTGTAGGAAAATAGTGCAAGAATCATGTTTCACCCCTTTCCAGATCTGTGGATACGGTTGGTATTAGTATAATGAAACCGTTTTCACAAATCAAGGGGCATGAGGGGTCTTTTTTCCGTGCAGCACGCGCTTCTGCCCCGAACGCGTCCTCACGTACATCTAGGTACGCTCCGGGCGCGTTCGGGGCAGAAGCGCGCACTGCACGAAAAAAATCCTC
>JAITHG010000256.1 GCA_031280075.1 Eubacteriales Family XIII. Incertae Sedis bacterium
CCCGGGGCCAAGCCCTAGGATGCCCGCGACGATGGCCTTGTCCGTCCCGTGCCCCTTGTACGTCTTCGCGAACGAACCCGCCAACCCCACTTCTGCGCGCAGAGCCTGCTCCCCCAGGATCGTCCGCCCGACGCGGCCGATGCGGACAGCACCGGCCGTGTGCGAACTGGATGGACCGATCATCACCGGTCCGATGATGTCAAAGATGTCCATTGGCTTCCGCCGCCGCGCCCTTGCGGACGAACTTGTCGTTGAGCCGGTCGACGATCGCCGAAATCGCGTTGTCGCCGGATACATTGCAGGCAGTGCCGAAGCTGTCCTGTGTGATGTACAGGGCGACAAGGATGCTGGCGATGGCGCTGTCCGATGCGACCCCCACCATTGGCAGGAAGGGCAGTGCGGACATGATCGAACCGCCGGGTGCACCGGGGGATGCCATCATCGCGATGCCGAGCGTCATGATGAAGGGGATGATCATGCCCATGTTGGAGGGCATCTCGTACATGAGCAGCACGCTCGTCACACAGCAGGTGATGGTGGTCATCGAGCCCGGCATGTGGATGTTCGCGCAGAGCGGGATGACAAAGTTGCGGATCTCGGCGGACACGCCGTTCCTCTCCGCACACTGGAGGTTGACGGGGATCGTCGCGGCCGAGGACTGCGTCCCGATCGCCGAGAGGTAGCCCGGAACCTGGTTCTTCAGCATCCTGAACGGGTTCTTCTTCACGATCGAGCCACTGATGCAGAACGCCACCACGAGGTAGAGCAGGTGCAGGATGATGACCGTCAGGAACACTTTCCACAGCACGCTGAGGATCGCGAACGTCTGCCCGCTCACGGTCATGTTCACGAACGTGCCGCAGATGAACAAGGGCAGGAAGGGAATGATGATCCCGTGGAGCACCATCTCGATGACGTGGGCAAACTCGCTGAACAGATCGTAGAGCGCCGTCCCGATCCCCTTCCCCTTCTTCATGCTGATGCACAGCCCCAAGATGAACGCTAGGATGATGGCGGACGGGACTTCCAGCAACGGCGCAATGGGGAACTGGAAGAGCGGGCTGAGCATGCCTGCCTCCGGGTCGCCGATCGCGTCAAGCACGGAAGCGTTGATGAAATGCGGGAACAGATTGATGGCCACCAAGTATGCCACCGTCCCCATCGCAAGCGTCGAACCGTAGGCGATAGCAGCGGTGAAGCCGAGCAACTTGCCCGCCCCGCTCGTGAGGTTTGCGATGCCCATCGTCACGAAGGCGAGGATCATCATGGGGATCACGAATTTCAGGAAGGAACCGAAAATCCCCGACAACGTAATGATGAGGCGGTTGACCGGCTCCGGCGCGAACGAGCCGAACAGAACACCCAACCCGATCGCGATGAGCAGCCTTGGAACAAGCCCCAAAGTGAATTTCTTTTTTGTTTTTTCTGACACGATGACATCTCCTTGCAAAACACTATAGAATAAATCCGATCATTCAAAATACTAACCCGCATCCTGCCATCTGTCAAACAAAAGTCTTTGGAATGTATGCAGGACGAGCACTTCTGCTCATTCTCTCGCCTGACACCGGATTGTTCAGGGTCTGAGCAGTTGTTCTAGGGTGGCGAAGTCAACCGATGACGTGCGGTACAAAGCAGTTCGTCAAATCGCTTGCGGAACGAATGCGCACCTCGATGTCGTTGTCCGTAATGCCTTCATAGACATGCTTGGCAGCACCCGCGTCCGGCTCCACACCCACGCGCCCGAGCACGAGCGCCTGCCGTGTCTTGCCCCGGTTCTGCTCAAGGAAACGGGCGGCGCTCTGCTCCCCTGCTTCGATGAGCCTGCGGCTGCGCTCGTTCTTCACGTCGCCCGGTATCTGATCCGGCATGGATGCCGCGCGTGTCCCCTCCCTGCGGGAATAGCGGAAGACATGCAGGCGCGAGAAACCGATCTCTTGCACGGCACAGAGGCTGGCTGCAAAATCCGCCTCCGTCTCGCCGGGGAAGCCGACGATGAGGTCTGTCGTAATGGACCAGTCCGGGTCGTGCGCCTTCAGCACTTCTGCGATGCGGCGGTAGCCATCCATGCGGTAGCGCCGCCCCATGCGCGCGAGGATGTCGTCGCTGCCGCTCTGCAGGGACAGGTGCAGGTGCGGGCAGAGCCGCTCGCGCTGCGTGAGCTGCTGGGCACAGGGTTCGTCTATGACGGTCGGTTCCAGGGAACTGAGCCGAATGCGGAAGTCGCCCGGCAGTTCGGAGATGCGGTCGATGATGCGCAGGATGCCGCTGCCGGGTGTCAGCGCGCCTGTGTCCGTTCCATAGAGTGCGAGGTTGATGCCCGCCAGGATGATCTCCTTGTAGCCGTTTTCCAGCAGGGCGCGCGCCTCGCGCAGGATGTCCTCCTCCGGTCTGCTGCGCACTGCCCCGCGCGCATAGGGCACGATGCAGTAGGCGCAGAAGCGGTCGCAGCCATCCTCGATCTTCAGGTAGGCGCGTGTCCGTTCGCGCAAGCCCGTCACGGTGCCGGGTGGCGTGGTTTGTTGCGAGTGTGGCAGCGGGTCGAGCACCACCACGTTGGGTGACAGCAGGGTCTGCACGCGTTCGGGCAGGCTGTCCTTTTCGGCTGCGCCCAGCAGCAGGTCTATTTCGGGCATTTCGCGCAGGGCATCTGCGGCGACTTCGGCGTAGCAGCCTACCATCGCCGTGAGCGCCTGCGGGTTGAGCCGCTTGGAGCGCCTTGCGAAGTTGCGTGACTTCCTGTCCGCCATGCCTGTCACGGTGCAGGAGTTGATGACGTAGACATCTGCCCACTCCGTTTCGCCGACCGTCTCGAAACCCAGTCGGCTGAATCGCTCGGAGAGGAGCTGTGTCTCATACTGGTTGAACTTGCAGCCCAAGGTATAGAATGCGACCTTCCTGCCCATGCGAATCACAGCTCCCATTCGTATCGGATCATGGCGAGCGCTGCCGCCCCCGCCGTCTCCGTGCGCAGGATCGTGCGACCAAGGGAGCAGGGCTGCGCCCCCGCCTGCATGAGCGCGGCAGCCTCCCGATCCGAAAAACCGCCCTCAGGACCGATGAACAGCGCTACTGATCGCCCGATAGCAAGGCTGCCGGGTTCGAACCCAGCAGGGGCATCCAGCGCGTCCGAATCACCCGCACCAGCCCTGCCTACCTCTGCCAGCACCGCTCGGATCGTCCTTTCTTTTTCCTGCTCATACGGGAACAGCAGCAGGTCGCTTGCCAAGGCCTCTTCCAGCGCCTCTGCAAAGGGGAGAGCCGATGCCACCTCCGGGACGCGGGCGCGTCTGCACTGTTTGCACGCCTCTGCGGCGATGCGCTGCCAGCGCTCCCGCTTGCGATCTGCCCCACCGCCTTCCTTCGGGACGCTGCGCGCCATATAGACCGGGCGGATGCGGAAGACACCGAGCTCGACGGTCTTCTGCACGATCTCCTCCATCTTGCCCTGTTTTGGCACGCCCTGGTAGAGCGTGGTCCGGATCTGTGCATCGCCCCCGTCCCGGCGGGTCTCAAACACGGCGAATCGGACGGACTGCCGGACGGGCGTTCCGTCCTCAGGGGGAAGCATCCGTGCCAGGTACTCCGTCCCCGCGCCGTCTGAAAAACAGGCGGCATCGCCCGGCACCATGCGCAGAACATCGAGCATGTGGTGCCGTTCTGCGGGGTCGTCCACCGTGAGGATGCAGCCCACGACAGGCTGCCTGCCCTTTACGAAAAATCTGCGCACAGCGCCAGCCACTCCCCTTTCTGCACGCAGCCTATGCCGGAAAGCCCCGCCGCCGCGAGCGCTGCTTCCATGCCTGCCTGCTCTTCCGCCAGGATGCCGGAAAAGACACAGCGGCAGCCGGGTGCGGCGAGCGCTGGCAGCGCGGGCAGAACGATCCGGATGATGCCGCTCGTCAGGTTTGCGAGGATGAGGTTGTAGCCCTGCCCTGCGGTTTCCGACAGCAGCCCCCGGCGCACATCCTCCCGCGTGACATCGCCGCAGACGAGGGCGACACCGGCTTCGGCATCGTTCAGTGCGAGGCTTT
>JAITHG010000098.1 GCA_031280075.1 Eubacteriales Family XIII. Incertae Sedis bacterium
TATGCTGCCGATTCTGATCCTGTACGTATCCGTGCCGCGTACCTCTTTTTCTTCCTCAGCCAGCCTGCAGGATCTCGACGGAGACGCGCTTGTTCTCGCGCGTCGCAACGGCCTTGACGACCGTACGTATCGCCTTGGCGATGCGACCCTGCTTGCCGATGACCTTGCCCATGTCAGCCTCGGACACGCGCAGCTCGATCGTGATCTCCTCACCGTTGTCCACGGTGCGTACGTCGAGTTGGGTCAGGTCGTCGATCAGGGACTCAGCGATGGTCCTTACCAGTTCTTCCATTCTAGTTCTCCTCGCTTGCCGCAGTCGCCGTTTCTTCCTCTGTGTCTTCGGGCTGTACGTCGTATACGCCGCTCTTCTTCAGGAGTGCCTTTGCTGTGTCCGTCGGGATCGCTCCGTTCGAGAGCCACTTGCGCGCCTTCTCGCTGTCGATCTTGATGAGAGCCGGATCCTTCAAAGGGTCGAAGTAGCCGATCTCCTCGATGAACTTGCCGTCACGAGGGCTTCTGCTGTCTGCGACCACTACCCTGTAGAACGGTTTTTTCTTCGCACCCATCCTCTTAAGACGAATCTTTACTGCCATGTTGTGTCTTCTCCTTCTATGATTGCCAGTGTAAAGGGTGCCCTAGGGCAGCCCCAACTAATTGAACATGTTTGGCGGCATGCCTGGTATGCGCATGTTCCTGCCGCCGCCCATGAACTGTTTCATGAGTTTTTTCGACTCCTCGTAGCGCTTGACCAGCGTGTTGACCTGGGAGACAGGCTGCCCGCTGCCCGCCGCGATGCGTTTTCTGCGGCTCGCGTTCAGGATGGAGGGGTCGTCGCGCTCCTCGCGCGTCATGGAGCGCATGATGGCCTCCATGTGCTTCATCTCGCGCTCCCCTTCGGAGAGCTGTTCGTCGCTGACGCGGTTCATGCCCGGGAGCATGCCGATGATCTTGCCGAGGCCGCCCATCTTCTTGATCTGCCCCATCTGCTCGAGGAAGTCTTCCAGCGTGAAGGCGTTTTTGCGCATCTTGCGCTCGAGTTCTTCCGCCTTCTGCTCGTCGTATGCCTCCATCGTCTGCTCGATGAGCGATGTCACGTCGCCCATGCCGAGGATGCGGGAGGCCATGCGGTCTGGGTGGAAGGGCTCCAGCGCGTCGAGCTTCTCCCCGACACCGATGAACTTGATGGGCTTGCCCGTGACGGACTTCGTCGAGAGGGCGGCTCCGCCCCGGCTGTCGCCGTCGAGCTTCGTCATGATGATGCCGTCCACGCCGAGGGCATCGTTGAATCCCTGCGCCGCGTTGACGGCATCCTGCCCTGTCATCGCATCGACGACGAGCAGGATCTCGTGCGGGCGGATGGACTTCTTCAAGGTCTTCAGCTCGTCCATGAGCGCCTCGTCGATCTGCAGCCGCCCTGCCGTGTCCACGATCAGGACATCGTTTCCGTTGCGGTGCGCGAGCTTGATGGCTGCGTCAGCGATGCGGAGGGGATCCTTCGATTCGTGGTCGGCGTATACGGGCGCGTTCACGTTTCGTGCGACGACCTCGAGCTGGTCGATGGCCGCCGGGCGGTAGATGTCGCAGGCGGCAAGCATCGGGTTTTTGCCGTTCTTCTTCAGGTGGGCGGCGAGCTTGCCCGCCGTCGTCGTCTTGCCCGTCCCTTGCAGCCCTACGAGCATCAAGATGGTGAAGCCACTGGGGGAGAAGGTCAGCTTGCTGTTCGTGTTGCCCATCAGCCCCACGAGCTCGTCCTGCACGATCTTGATGACCTGCTGTCCGGGGTTGAGGCTCGCGTGGATCTCCGCGCCGCTCGCCCGCTCGCGGACGGTGGCGACGAATTCCTTCACGACCTTGAAGTTGACATCTGCCTCCAGCAGGGCGAGGCGCACCTCGCGCATCGCTTCATCGATGTCGGCCTCTGTCAGTACGCCTTTGCCTTTGAGCTTGCGGAATACGCCTTGAAGCTTTTCGGATAGTCCTTCGAAAGCCATACGTCAGACATCCAGTTCCGAAACGGACTTCGTGATCTTCCGAAGCTGCCGCTTCAGACGGTCTGCGTCCTTCTTGTCGAGCCCCAGCCCTGAGATATCCTCAATGAGCTTGCTTGCGCCCTGCTCCACGCTGGCAAAGATGGCGAGGTATGTCTCGTGCTTTTCGACGAGCCCCAGCTTCGCCTCGGCTTCCACAAGGCTGCCTTCCGCCTTCTTGAGCGTCTCATGCACCGCCTGACGGCTGATCGCCAGTTCGGCGGCAATCTCGCTGAGGGAGAGGTTGTCCTCGTAGTACCAAGTAAAGATGTCCCGCTGGCGGTCGCTGAGCAGGTTGCTGTAGCAGTCGAACATGATGGACTTTGCCGCAGCGCTCGCCACAAGGACGTCGCCTGCAGCGCGAACCTGCACGGATGCAGGCTTGGGCTTCTTCGGTGCAGCTTGTTTGGGTGCGGTCTTCTTCGGTGCCGCAGCCTTGGATGCGGCCTTCTTCGCCGCGCTCTTCGCGGGTGCGGACTTCGCCGCAGCCGCAGATTTTTTTGTGCTTTCTTTCTTCTTCGCAGGCATGCAATCGCCCCCTTTGTGTTTCGCGACCCGCCAAAACGGTGGAGCCGCAATGATTATGCCTTTCAAGCAAATCGCTTGACAGGCATAATCATACCAAAGATGCGCGCCTCTGTCAATCCGTGGAGCGTTTTTTCTGCCGCACTGCGCGCCAGCCACGCCTCGTCGCCCTATCAGTATCCCGCCAGATACCGGTTGATGTAGTCCGCGTCCTCGCGCTCCAGCCCGTCTTCGCCCGCGAGCCATTCCATGTGGTGGCGGAACTCGTGCCGCAGGGTCTTGCGCAGCTCGTCGACCAACCCATCCTCCGAGAGGTGCCCGAAGACGCGCTCGAAGCTGCCGTAGTAGATTACGATGTAGTGCCCCATCGTATGGCTGCGG